>NZ_JBQEOE010000046.1:0-47472 GCF_052045105.1 Lysobacter sp. 22409
GGACATCCCTGTCCCGATGAAAAACGGCGCGCATCCCTGCGCGCCGCCCTCCGGGTCTTCGATTGCCTTCGCTAGTGCGAATCGGCGCACAGCAACAGCAAAATCATTACGGCAACTGCCACGGCCACGGCCAAGGCCAAGGCCAAGGCTAGAGCTAGGCTGGGCTAGCAACGAATCTGAAACTGGAACAGCACCCAGCCGGGCCAGGCACCAACCCGGCGCGACGACCCATCGAGAGCCCCCGTCAGCCCGCCAGGAAATCCCGGTGCGCACGCATCATCGCGTCGACCATGTCGCGTTCGGCCAACGACAGCAGCGGGTTCCAGACGTCGAAGATCAACACCACGCGCAGTTCGTCGCTGTCGTTGTGCGCCTCGTGCTCGATCGAGTCGTCGAAGATCAGCACTTCGCCGACCTTCCACTCGCGCCGCTCGAAACCGACCCGGTAGCGGCAACGCTCGGGCACGATCAGCGGCAGATGCACGACCAAGCGCGCATTGGTCTCGCCGTGGTGCGGCGGGATGTGGGTGTGCGGCGCCAACGCCGAAAACATCGCGTTCGGGCAGACGTCGGCAATCTGGGCCATTTCCACCGCTTCCAGCGCGGCGCGGGTCTGCGGGCACAGCGCCAAGTGCTCGTGCACCGGCTGCGCGTAGCTCCACAGTTTGTAGGTGCTCCAGCGCCGCGAGTGGTTGAGCTCCTGCCACTGGTTGACCGGGTCGCCGGGCTGGTACTCGATATAGGGCGTGAACTCGGCCTGCTCGTTGCGCAGCACCTCGCGCATCTCGCGTTGGATGTCGTAGGTGCGCGCTTCCAGTTCGGGCACCCAGGGGAACTGGGCGCGGTCGTAGAACGGAATCGCCGGCAGCCGCGGTATGCACAGTTGGTTGCAATCGGAGTGATACGGCTTGCTGCGCCCGACCATGATCGAGGCGGCCTCGTCCCAGCGACCATGCACGCCGGCCTCCAGCGCGGCGCGCGGACCGCCGACGCGATGGGCGAGAAACTCGCTGAACTCGTCGGAATACTGCTGGACCTTGCTCTTGGCGTGGAGCAACTGGGTCTTCAGCATGTCCGGCCAATGCGGCTCCGGCGGCGCGACCGTCAAGGCGTTGCGATAGGCCTGCGCCGCCGCCCGCGACTTGCCGGTGCGTTCGAGGAAGGCGGCCTTGGCCAGCAGGCCGGCCAGGAAATACGGATCGGCGACGAGCGCGGCGCTGATCGCCTCCCACTCGGCGGTGGCGTCGCCGCGTTCGCGTTCGACCATGCCGATCGAGAGCAGGATCATCGGATCGTTCGGCGCGGCGCGATGCGCGGCCTGCAGCAGTTCGACCGCGCCGCGGGTGTCGCCGCGCTGCAGGGCGTGGATGCCGAGGCTGTAGAGGGCCTGCGGGTGCTGCGGCGCGAGGCTGCGCACCTGGCTCCAGAGCGCTTCGGCTTCCTGCCAACGGCCCGCGCGCGAGGCCAGGCCGGCGGCCTGGACGAGTTGATTGACCTGTTCGTTCAAGACCGCTTCCCTCGCCGGACGGAACTGCGACCGCGTCCCAGGGGCGCGATCGGCACTGCATCGATGGCGCGGCTGACGCGCCTAGGCGAGGAACATACACCGGCGGCGTTGCGCCGCACAGAGTGGCCGCGGTTACGGCCTGCGAGCCGGAGAAATAGGCGATTCCGGCAATCCCGGCGCGTGCACAGCGCTCAGTTCAGCTCCAGCGTCGCGTCGCCGGAGAAGGTCTCGATCTTGATCGAACCGCTGCCGTTGCCGTAGCGGTGCTCGAAGCTCGAACCCGGGCCGTGCTTGGGCCGGACGATCTGCGCTTCGGGCGCGCTCAGGTCGCCGCTGAAGCTCTGTCCGCGCACGGTCGCCGACAGCACGCGCGGCAGCGACAGGCGGACGTCGCCGCTGACCGTTTCCAGCGAGATCTCGCCGCCGTCGGCCAGGGCCCCGGTCACGCGCAGGTCGCCCGACACCGAGTTGCCCGACAGCTTGGCCAGACGCGATTCGCGGGTGGTCACGTCGACCTTGCCGGACACGGTCTCGATGTCGACCTCGCCGTTGAGCCGGCCGCGCAGACTGAGGTCGCCGCTGACGGTCTGGGCCGAGACTTTCGCGCTGTTGAGGGTCAGGCGCAGGTCGCCGCTGACGCTTTCGATTTCGGCCTCGCGCGGGGCCGCGGCGACGATCACATCGCCGCTGACGCTGTCGATGCTGAGGTCGCGCGGCGCGACGCCGTTGACGTCGACGGTGGCCGAGACCGCATCGATCTCCAGCTTGGCCTGCAGCGGCACGGTCAGGCGCAGCTCGGTCGGCTCGCTCTTGTCGCCGCCGACCAGGAAGCCCATGCCGCTGCCGCGGTTGGGGTAGCGGACCTTGATCGACAGATGCTCGCGGTCGCCTTCGATCTCGAGCTTCTCGACGCCTTCGCCGAGGCTGCCCTCGATCCTGACCTCGGGACGGTCCCAGGCGCGGACCTGGATCAGGCCTTTGACGTTGTCGATGTCGATGCTGCCCATCGGGTCGAGCGGACGGGTCTCGTTGATCGGCGTCGCGGCGCAGGCCGGCATCGCCGCGACCAGGGCCAATGCCAACAGGCCGAGCACGGGGGCGATATGGCGGCGATTGCGGAGAGCGCTGCGGTTGCGGGGGTGAGCGGTGGTCATCGTGGCGTCCTCCGTGGATCAGGTGTAGACCACGCGCTGTGCGAGCGCGAGGCGGCGGGCGTAAGTGCGGCGCAGTTGTTCGAGCAACAGTCGCGAATCGGGGTCGTGGGCGAGCGCATCGAGAATCAGCGCGGCGTTGCGGTCGAGTTCGTCGAACGCCGGCTGCATCACTTTCGCTTGTTCGGTGGCCGGGGCGATCTCGCGGATCGCGGCCTGGTATTGGCGGGTCATGCCGTCGGCTTCGCGCTGGACGAGGCTGGCAGGCGCCTTGGCCTGAGCGGCGACCGGCACCGACGTTTCGGGCTGGGCGCGGTACTGCCCGGCGATGCCGATCGCCAATGCGGCGACACTGGCCGCCAGCGCGAACGGCGCCATCCAACGGTTGCGGGTGGTTTCACGCGCTCGCAGGGCGGTCACCGGCGCGGTGGCTTGCGCTTCGGCGGCAACAACCGGCGTCTGCGCGGCGGCCGGCGGGGCCTGCTCGCCGAGGCGCGCGGCGATGCCGGGCCACAGATCGCGCGTCGGCGGCGCATCCCGGCGCAGCGCACGCAGCTGCCAACGCAAGGCGTCGGGCAGCTCGCCTTCCGGGGTGTTCGCTTCTGGGGTTCGGTTGTGGTCGCTCATGCCTGCTCTCCAAGTCGCGACCGCAGCAGACTGCGGGCGCGATGCAACTGTGCTTTGGAACTGCCGACCGCCATGCCGAGCTCGGCGGCGATCTCCTCATGCTTCCAGCCTTCGACGTCGTACAGCACCAACACGGCACGGGCGCGGGGCGGCAGCGTAGCGACGGCGCGTTCCAGATCCATCGACAAGGCCATCACATGACCGGCCGAGTCGACGCTGCCGATCAGCTCGAAAGCGTCCTCGTCGCTGTCCTCGAACGGCCGGCTGCGCCGTCCGCGCAGCTCCATCAGGGCGGTATTGACCGCCAGCCGGTGCAGCCAGGTGCCGAACGCCGATTCGAAGCGGAAGTTCGGCAGGGCCTGCCAGGCGCGGACGAAAGCTTCCTGGGTCAGGTCCTCGGCGCGGGCGCCGTGGTAACCGACCAGGCGGGCGATCACACCCTGGACCCGACCGGCGTGCCGGCGGTAGAGCGCTTCGAAGGCGGCGACGCCGCCGGCCGCCGCGGCGGCAACCAGGGCACGGTCGTCGTCGACTTCGATCGAGGCTGCGGTGTCTGGCATGTGGTCGTTCACGGCGGTCAGCATACTGAGTCCGATGCGGGGTCGGGGCTCAGGGTTTAAAGGCAGGAACGAGAGATCAGGAACGAGGAACGAGGGGCGTCGCCGGGCAGCTCCCTCCCCTGGCCCGGCGGAAGTCCTCGGCCGGGAAGCCGGAAATGGGGGAGACCGAGGTACCAGGAACGGGCAACGAGAGGCGCCGTGGCCAGCCCGTGCTTGGCCCAGCGATGCGCCCACCGAGCCGGAAACGAAAGAGGAACGAGCCCCGAGCAGGCTCGACTGCGGCCCACTCGTTACTCGTTCCTCTCCACTCGTTCCTAAGCTACGGCCTCAGCCCTTCAGCACTGCAGCGATCCGCTGCTGCTCGTCGTGCAGGGCCTGCGGCATGCGCGGGCCATACTCGCGCAGGTAGTCGCCGATGCTGTCGAACTCGGCGCTCCAACCGGCATGGTCGAAGCCGAACAGCTTCGCGTAGGCCTCGTCGCTGAGGCTGACGCCGGCGAGGTTGAGGTCCTGCGCATCCGGCAGGTGGCCGATCGGCGTTTCGGTGGCGCCGGCCTCGCCCTTGACCCGGCCGATCATCCACTCGATCACGCGCAGGTTGTCGCCGAAGCCCGGCCACAGGAACTTGCCGTCGTCGCCCTTGCGGAACCAGTTGACGTGGAACACCTTCGGCAGCTGCGCGCCGTCGCGGTCGAACGACAGCCAGTGGTTGAAGTAGTCGGCGAAGTTGTAGCCGCAGAACGGCTTCATCGCCATCGGGTCGCGGCGCATCACACCGACCGCGCCGGTCGCGGCGGCGGTGGTTTCCGAGCCCATCGCGGCGCCGACCAGCACGCCGTGGGTCCAGTCGCGGGCCTCGAACACCAGCGGCACCAGCGACGCGCGGCGGCCGCCGAACATGATCGCCGAGATCGGCACGCCGGCGGGGTTTTCCGCTTCCGGCGAGTAGCTCGGGCACTGCTTGGCCGACACGGTGAAGCGTGCGTTCGGATGCGCGGCCGGGCCCTTGGCGGCGTCATACGGGTTGCCGCGCCAGTCGGTGACCGGCGTCTGTCCGTTGTCGAGGCCTTCCCACCACGGCTGGCCGTCGGCGGTCACGCCGACGTTGGTGAAGATGGTGTTGCTCTGGATCGACTTGAGCGCATTCGGGTTCGACTTGGCCGAAGTGCCGGGCGCGACGCCGAAATAACCGGCTTCGGGATTGATCGCGTACAGGCGGCCATCGGCGCCCGGACGCATCCAGCAGATGTCGTCGCCGACCGTCCACACCTTCCAGCCGGCGTGGCGATAGCCTTCCGGCGGAATCAGCATGGCCAGGTTGGTCTTGCCGCAGGCCGACGGGAACGCGGCGGCGACGTAATGGGTCTCGCCGAGCGGGTTCTCGATGCCGACGATCAGCATGTGCTCGGCGAGCCAGCCTTCGTTGCGCGCCTGGTGCGAGGCGATGCGCAGCGCGTGGCACTTCTTGCCGAGCAAGGCATTACCGCCGTAGCCCGAACCGAACGACTTGATCGCCAGTTCGTCGGGGAAATGCATGATGAAACGGCGTTCGGGATCGAGCTCGCCGATCGAGTGCAGGCCGCGCACGAAGCTGCCTTCGCGCTCGATGCGGGCCAGCGCCTGCGCGCCCATGCGCGTCATCACGCGCATGTTGGCGACCACGTACGGCGAGTCGGTGATTTCCACGCCGCAACGCGCCAGCGGCGAATCGATCGGGCCCATGCAGTACGGAATCACGTACAGGGTGCGGCCGCGCATGCAGCCGTCGAACAGGGCGTCCATCTGGGCGTGCGCCTGCGCCGGCGCCATCCAGTGGTTGTTCGGACCGGCGTCTTCGCGCTCGTTGGTGCAGACGAAGGTCAGGTGTTCGACACGGGCCACGTCGTCGGGATGCGAGCGGTGCAGATAGCTGCCCGGGTGCGTGTCCTGATTCAGCGTTTCGAGGGTGCCGTCGGCCAGCATCCGGGCGACCAGGGCGTCGTATTCGGCATCGCTGCCATCGCACCAGTGAATCTTGTCGGGACGGGTCAGCGCGGCGACTTGCGCGACCCATTCGTTGAGTGCGACCAGCAGACTGCCCGCGCTCCCCGGCACGGCAGTCGCGGGGGCGGCGTCTTTCAAATTGGCATTCACGGCATTGCTCTCCAGCCGGGGGAACGGGAAAAAAAGCGAATCAAGTGGAAACAAGGTTCATGACGAAGGAATCAGCGTGGCCATCATGTGCTCGACATAGGCCTCGAATTCGTCGTGTTGCATGCGGGTCTGGTGCAACTGCAGGTTCAGTTGCAGGAAGCCGACATAGGCGGCGTAGAGCAGGCGCGCGCGATGCTGGGCATCGGTGCGGCTGAGGCCGGCCTGGCGGAAGGAGGCGGTGAGGTAATCCAGGCGGCGTTCGGAAACGCGCCCGATCACCGGCTGCACGGCGGGATGGTCCAGCGCCTTGAGCAACTCGGAATAGATGATGTGCGACTTGACCTCGTGGGCGACGAGGTGGAACAGCGAACGCAGGCGCTGGCGCGGATCGGGAATCGGCTCGAGCTGGCCGAACACGGTTTCCTGTTCGACTTTTTCCCAGCGCTCCAGCGCGGCGACGAGCAACGCGTCGCGCGACGGGAAGTGCCAGTAGAAGCTGCCCTTGGTGACGCCGAGACGGCGCGCGAGCGGTTCGACCGCTACCGCAGCGACGCCTTGTTCGGCGATCAAGTCGAGGGCGGCCTGGGCCCAGTCGTCGGCGCTGAGGCGGCCGCTGCGCTCAGGCTTGGCCTCCGGCTTGGCGTCGGCGGCCGAGACGGCGGGCGGGGTGTCGAGCTTCGGCTCGGGCTTGTTCGAGGCAGGCTGGTTCATGGATGACAAGTTTAACCATACGCCACGGTCGGGAACAGTACGCAGTGCAGCAAAAACGACGGGAATCGGGAATGGGGAGTCGGGAATCGTTCAAATAAAGAGCTGCAGCCCAATTCAGAGAACCCGCGCCGGCCTGCGTGCCCAGCGCCGATTGCCGATTCTCGATTCCCGATTCCCGCCTCGGTTGACAGCTCGAAACGGCGATTCCATACTCGGCCGTATGTTAAGTGTTTGATGCCAGCGTTTGAATGCCGATCGGCTTGCCGCCAGGGAGCATCGCTATCCGCACTGACATCACACATGCCCCATTAGCTTGAATCTCAGCTTGAGTCTTAGCCGCATCCTCCGGAGCGCCGCCATGAGTATCGCGATCCCCTTCCTTGCCTTCCTTCTGGTCGGCGCCATCGCCGCCTATCACCGCCTGCGCCTGCCGGTCTGGGCCGCGCTGACCGCGACGGTGCTGGTGGGCTGTTACCTGCTGGGCGCCAACCCCGTCGCGACCATCGTCGCCGCGGCCCTGGTCGCGCTGATCGCGGTGCCGCTGCTGGTGCCGGCGATCCGCCTGCCGCTGATCACCAAGCCGCTGCTCGGCTTCTACACCAAGATCCTGCCGCCGCTGTCGGAAACCGAGCGCACCGCGCTCGAGGCCGGCACGGTCGGGTTCGAAGGCGAGCTGTTCTCGGGCAAGCCCGACTGGCAGCAATTGCTGTCCCAGCCCAAGCCGGTGCTGAGCGCCGAGGAACAAGCCTTCCTCGACGGCCCGGTCGAAGAGCTGTGCAAGATGACCAACGATTGGCAGATCACCCACATCGATGCCGATCTGTCGCCGGAGCTGTGGGGCTACATCAAGAAGAACAAGTTCTTCGGCCTCAACATCCCGAAGGAATACGGCGGCCTGGGCTTCACCGCGCTCGCCAACCACAAGGTGATCCAGAAGCTCGCTTCGGTGTCCAGCGTGGTCAGCTCGACCGTCGGCGTGCCGAATTCCCTCGGCCCGGCCGAGCTGTTGATGCACTACGGCACCCAGGAACAGAAGGATCACTACCTGCCGCGCCTCGCCGACGGCCGTGAAGTGCCCTGCTTCGGCCTGACCGGCCCCTGGGCCGGTTCGGATGCGACCTCGATCCCGGACTTCGGCATCGTCACCATGGGCGACTGGAACGGCGCGCGCGTGGTCGGCGTCAAGCTGACCTTCGACAAGCGCTACATCACCCTGGCCCCGGTCGCGACCCTGATCGGCCTGGCCTTCCGCATGTACGACCCGGACGGCCTGATCGGCGACAAGCGCGACATCGGCATCACCCTGGCGCTGCTGCCGCGCGACACCGCCGGCGTCGAAGTCGGCCGTCGCCACTTCCCGCTCAATTGCACCTTCCAGAACGGCCCGGTCCGCGGCAAGGAAGTGTTCATCCCGCTGAGCCAGCTGATCGGCGGCGAAGCCTACGCCGGCAAGGGCTGGCAGATGCTGGTCGAATGCCTGTCGATCGGCCGCTCGATCACCCTGCCCTCCTCGGGCAGCGGCGGCGCCAAGATGGGCGCCATCGTCACCGGCGCTTACGCCCGCATCCGCAAGCAGTTCGGCCTGTCGGTCGGCCGCTTCGAAGGCGTCGAGGAAGCGCTGGCGCGCATCGCCGGCCATGCCTTCGCGGTCAGCGCTTTGTCGCAGGCCACCGCCGCCGCGGTCGCGCGCGGCGAAAACCCGGCCGTGCCTTCGACCATCGCCAAGTACCACTGCACCGAGATGGCCCGCGAAGTCGCCAAGGACGTCATGGACATCCACGGCGGCAAGGGCATCATCCTGGGGCCGAAGAACTACGCCGGCCGCAACTGGCAGGCGCTGCCGATCATGATCACGGTGGAAGGCGCGAACATCATGACGCGCTCGCTGATGATCTTCGGCCAGGGCGCGATCCTGTGCCACCCGTGGGTGCTCAAGGAAATGAAGGCGGCGATGCTGCCCGACGAGACCGAGCGCCTGCGCGAGTTCGACAAGAACCTGTTCGGCCACATCGGTTTCGCCATCTCCAACGCCGTGCGCAGCTGGTGGTACGGCCTGACCGCCGCGCGCATCGGCGCCGCCCCGGGCGACGCTTACACCCGCCGCTACTACCGCAAGCTCAACCGTTATTCGGCGACCTTGGCGGTGATGGCCGACACTTCGATGCTGCTGCTCGGCGGCAAGCTCAAGTTCAAGGAATCGCTGTCGGGCCGCCTCGGCGACGTGCTGAGCCAGCTCTACATCGCCAGCAGCATGCTCAAGCGTTACGAGGACCAGGGCCGACCGGCCGGCGACCAGCCGCTGCTGGCCTGGGCCTTCCACGACGCCGTGCACAAGATCGAGCTGGCGCTGTCGGGCGCGTTGCGCAACTTCCCGATCCGTCCGGTCGGCTGGCTGCTGTGGGCGCTGATCTTCCCCTGGGGCCGCCGCGCCCAGGCGCCGAGCGACCGCCTCGGCCACCGCGCCGCGTCCTTGCTGATGTCGCCGAACGATGCGCGCGACCGTCTCGCCGAGGGTCTGTTCATCACCCCCTGCGAGAACAACCCGGCCGGCCGCATCAACAGCTACCTGCAGAAGGTCATCCTGGCCGAGCCGGTCGAGCGCAAGTTCCTCAAGGCGCTCAAGAACAGCGACATCGAAGCGCTGGACTTCCCGAGCCAGCTCGACGAGGGCGTGCGCGAAGGCTGGATCACCGCCGAAGAACGCAAGCAACTCGAAGAGCTGCGCGAGATGACCATCGATGCGATCAGCGTCGACGACTTCGACGCCGCCGAGCTGCGTTCGGCCGGCTACAAGGCGCAGCACGCAGCCGACCACGGCGACGCCCGCGCCGCGGCATAAGCGCAGGCCTCGCATGCGACACGCTGCATGAATCGAAACGGCGGATCTTCGGGTCCGCCGTTTTGGTTTCCGGCATCGGTCGCTTAGCTTCCGACGCCCCACATCATGCCGCGCCGCCTCCTGCCGTCATCCCCGCGAAGGCGGGGATCCAGAGACTTCAGAGTTATGTCGCGATGAAGCTCTGGGTCCCCGCCTGCGCGGGGACGACGATCTGAAAATATCACCGCACTCAAACCTTCAACGACAACTCGGTTTCCAACACCCACACCGCACCACGTCTTCTCCTGCCGTCATCCCCTTCTCCTGCCGTCATCCCCGCGAAGGCGGGGATCCAGGGCTCCATCGCGACATGGCTCTGAAGTCTCTGCCGCCCGGCCAGGGCGCACAGCACCCTGGCGTTCATGGATGCGCGAGCCAGCGGCTCGCAAACGCATCCATTCGCCCCTTCTGCGCGGGGACGAGGGCAAGAAATAACTCGCGCCCCCTCCACCACCCATCCGGCCACCGCCCATGAGCACCGACGTCCTGTCCCTGTACAAGAAGATGACCCGCTGGCCGGCCGGCCACTGGCTGTTCTCGCGCGCCATCTGCTGGAACGCGCCCTACTTCGCCAGCATCTCGCCGCGCTTCGAATCGCTCGAACCCGGCCGCTGCAGCGCGACCATGCGCCACCGCCGCAAGATCACCAACCACCTCGGCACCGTGCACGCCATCGCCATGTGCAACCTGGCCGAACTCACCGGCGGTGTCATGACCGACGTCAGCATCCCGCGCTCGATGCGTTGGATCCCGGTCGGCATGAGCGTGGAATACCTCAAGAAGGCGGTCGGCAGCGTCCGCGCCGTCGCTACCCCGGCCGCGCCGATCGTCGAATCCGACAGCGCCTACGACCTGCCGGTCGACGTCGTCGTCACTGACCCCGCCGGCGACACGGTGTTTCGCGCCCGCATCGCGATGCGCGTCTCGCCCAAGCCCAAGCGCGGCTGATTCGCGCTCCCGGCACAGCCCGCGGCCGGGGCCCGGCGTAGCATCCAACCGGGAGCAATCAGCACCGGGAGACCCGTCATGAGCGCAAACGCCTGGATCTGGCTAGGCGGCCTGCACAGCCTGGCCTTCGCCATGTTCCATATGGCGTTCTGGAAACTGTTCGGCTGGCGCCGCAGCCTGCAGACCGCCACCGTCGCCGACCGCGCCATCCTGCAGATTCTCAATCTGCGCCTGATTTACATACTGCTCGGCATCGCTGTGTTGTGCTTCGTCTATACCGACGAACTGCATACCACCGCACTCGGCCGCGCGCTGCTGATCGGCATGTCGCTGTTCTGGGTCGGGCGGACGATCGAGCAGTTCGTGTTCCTGCGGATCAACCGGCCGATGATTCATGTGTTGACCGCACTGTTCGTGCTTGGCGCTGCGATCTTCGCGATACCTTTGCTGCTAGTGGCGTGATTGCACGCTGAGGGTGATGACTATCGATTCCGTAGTTTTCACCACATTCAATATCGTCGTGCATACGACAGTTGATACTGCGTTCTGGCGATAGCAATCTTTGCCAGGGAGCGTAGAAACTCCTCCCACAACAGCCCCCCCGAAATACCGGTGGCTTTTCGAGCCTGCGGTTTTCGGCACGCCCTACGCATGCGCCTCGCATCGGGAAGGCAGCTAATACAACGGCAAGGCATCGAGCGTCGTGGACGCTATGCCTGGCTGCTGTTCTTGCCCTCTACATATTCAATCGCCCCTTCCCAATGCGCGGATTCCAGCACATTGACGTCCCGCATGGCCATGCGCAACAAGTCCCTTTGCTTGCTTAAAAATGAATTCAACGCGTCGCTCGGCGCATCAATATGCACCAAAGTATCCAGATTTCCCTCCAACCACTGGAGGTACTCTCTAAACACCTTGTCTTCCTGCGCAACCATTTCCCACGAAGCATCCCAGATGTCTTGCGCCAGCTCGAGATAATTAAAATCGAGCATGCACCTGTCTATTTTTCTTAGCACATCATCAAGCACACCATCTCGCTCGCTCATTATTTTCTTCCACCACACGGATTGACTGTGAAGACCGAAAACGGGGTTAGAGCTACTTTTCAACTGCTGCAGTTGCAGCTCGGCCGCCTTACAGAGGTTTCGGCGAAGTTGAAGTCGCAAAGACCGCTCATGCCGTCACGACGGCCAGACCGAGCCGCGTCGAGGACTCACCGCCCCTCGTTCAACCCACGTATCTTGGATTGGCGAACGCAAGACCGGAGCAAGTAATGACGCCCTCGGACACTGATGCGTCTTCAAGCGTCTGAAGAATATATTTCTTGCTTTCGAACGACGATTCGTTGTCCTGGTACAGGTAGCCGACGAACTCCGCGGGCAATTGCTCTAGAATCAATCGGGCCAGAAGCCCTGGCTCGCGCTCGGCCATTATTGGAAAAGCAGGATAACCGGCGGATTTGAGTTCCAGATAAATCCCGCTGGGCTCATAGCCCGAGCCGTCGTCTTCGCTCTCTCTATCCAGGAAGTCGCTGAAGTACGCGCCAAAGCAGCCGTCCGCCGTGTCCACGTCGACGCGGATGCTGTAGGGCAGCGAATCCACTCCCGGATTTCGCCCGAACGAAACCAAGCCGACTCTGATCAGCGCGGGCTCGATTTCCACGGAGTCAATGATGCAAGTTTTCATTCAACGAAATCCCTTGGGAAGTGCGGTGATGGCTCAATTGGGACTGAACGAGATCGAGCCCGAAGCGGGAAAACGGGGTCAGAGCTACTTTTCAACTGCTGGCTCTATCGCAAAGGGGCTCTAACCCCCGTTTTGGTTCGTTCAGCGACGGCGCAGCCTGAACGACAGATACCAGAAAGCAGGCGGCAACACGGCTATAGCAAAAAGAAACAGCACGAATAACGAGTCCGGTAGCATTTGCGACAGCATCCAGATCGCGAGCAACGAACCCGCCATCGAAACAAGGGATCTGCCGAATATTGATGCGGCCGATCCAGGGTCTTTTCCGAAAAGCTTCCATGCGGATAACGCCAGCGTGACCAGCAGTTGGATGCTGTAGAAGCCCACCAAATACATCGCGATACCTGCCGAGTACATGTATTCGTCTCCGGCTGAAGCCTCGTCGGCGAACGAATTGCAGGCGCATGCCACTAAACCTAGCCCGGTAGCCATGGTTCTATAGCAGCGGGAGGAAGTAGCGATATCAGCGGCCATTGCCACACTCGGCGTCATTGAGGTAATTCCAGGGAAAGGGGCTCTGACCCCGTTTTGCTAGCATCAAACCCCATGACCATGGCGTATTTCTTGATCAACTCCGTTTGATCCGAGGGGCCGAGATTCGAATAGATGAAAAACTCTCCGCCCTCTTTGTATGTTTCATAATACCGCCGCAAATCAACCCCCACTCTTTCCGGAAAAAGATCCAGCATGTCGGGGCCGTTGCTTTCAACGATCAAATCAGCGACCGCCAGTGAAACAATATCCCACGGAAACGAACCGCTCTCGGCTTCGCGCGCGAGCGCCAAGATTGAATCAAGTCTCTGCTGAAGGTCGCTCATCATATTTCTCCCGCCTCCCGCATGGCTCTGAATTTCCTTAAATTATCGCCACCCTCGATCACTGCATTGTAATGAAGGTTACCAAACTCCCTGGGCCCAACCATCTTCCAGAATTGCGCATAAGGCATCTGCACCCTGCAAAACTGGGTCTGCAAAACTGAGTCAGAGTGCCTTTTCGTTGTCGGAAAGGCACTCTGACCCAGTTTCGATTCCTTCCGTTTTGCCTTCTCGGCAGTTTTCGTTGAACAGTTTTCGTTCGAGCCTGCCGCTCGAATAAGGATCGCGCGATTCGACCGGGCGGAACCGCGCGACCCATCGCCGCTCACGTCGCGCAATCCACCGCCTCGACCGGCTCCGGCCGGGCACCCACCGACATCAGCACCAGGCCCAGCACCACCGACACGCCCACGATCGCCGAGGCGACATAGCCCAGGCCGCCGACGCCGATGGCATCGATCACGCGGCCGCCGACGATGGCACCGACGCCGATACCCAGGTTGGCGCCGGAAATGTTCAGCGACGCGGCGAACGCCGGCGCCTCGGGCGCGGACTTCATCACCCGCACATGGCTGACCGGGAACAAGGCCGCCTGGGTGACGCCCCACAACGCCAGCGTGGCGGCGAACAGCGGCAGCGAGTGGATCGACGGCACCACCAGCACCAGGCCGAGCGCCATCGGCACGCTGAAGATCATCGAGGCGGCCAGCGGATTGCGGTCGACGATGCGGCCGCCGAGGGTGTTGCCGATCAGGCCGACCGCGCCGAACGCCATCAGCGCCCAGCCGACCACCGAACCGTCGAAGCCGGCCAGGCGCTCGAACATGTCGGCCAGATAGGTGTAGGCGGTGAACATGCCGGTGAACAACAAGACCGATAGCAGCACATGCCCGCTCACGCGCGGATCGCGCAGCACCCGGAACTGCTGGCTCAGCTTCACCTGCGGTTTGTCCATGCGGCTGTCCGGCAGGAACACGAACAGCAAGGTCGCCTTCAATAGCGAAGCGATCGACAGGGCGACGAAGGCCGCGCGCCAGCCGAAGGCATCGGCGATCAGGGTACCGGTCGGCACGCCGATCACGGTGGCGCAGATCACGCCGAAGGAAATCACCGAGATCGCGCGGCCGGCACGCTCCTGGCCGGCCAGGTCGACCGCGGTCTCGCTGGCCAGCGCCCAGAACACCGGCACGCCCAGCGCCGGGATCAAGCGCGCCAACGCCATCACGCCGAGGTTGGGCGCCATCGCCGCGACCGCGTTCGAGGCCGCAAACAACAACAGCACCACGATGAACAAACGCTTGCGTTCGAAGCGCGAAAAGTAAGCGGTCAGGAACGGACCGCTGGCGGCGACCGCGAAGGCGAACAAGGTCACCAGCAAGCCGGCCTGCGACACGCTGACGCCGAGATCGCGCGCCAACGACGGCAGCAGGCCGACCAGAATGAATTCGGTCGTCAGCACGGTAAAACCGGCCGCCGACAACAATAGAAGAGGCAGTAGCACGACAGACTCCGGAGACGAAGACGCAACGGCCCGATCGATCGGGCCGGCGCGGAAGGAAGAGGGGGAAAGATCGCGGCGCGCCGTGTGCGGCGCATGGGTCCAATCTAGAAAATCGCGGCGCGCGGATAAACCGCATCGCCATGCTTTCATCGTTCCGGACAGCGAACGATGGCCGCAGGCCGCACCGTTGCGCGCGTTCGCTGGTTAACGACGATTCGGGACTGTCAATCCCGGATCGCGCGCTAGTCGACGGCGGAACGATGCGGCAAGCTGTCGGGCCTGCGTCGCGAGCTCCGCGCGATCGCCGTCGCGCCGCGACATCGCCCCCGAACCGCGCCGGCCTAGGCTCGATGCCCTATTCGGCGACGAGGCTGCTGCGATGGCGAAGATCCTGGCGCTCTCACTCGGCCTATGGCCACATCGAGACGATGGCGCAGGCCGTCGCCGAGGGCGCGCGCGACGCTGGCGCGCAGGTCGACATCAAGCCCTCGCCCGAACTGGTGCCTGACGAGGTCGCGCGCAAGTCGCACTAGAAGCTCGACCAGCAGGCGCCGATCGCGAAGATCGCCGAGCTGGCCGACAGTTGCGTACCGCCCCAATCCCCGGTCCTATCCGCAGGCTCGAACTAGCGCACGCCACTCATCGCCGGCACATCCCGCACAAGCTTGTACAACTTCTGTATGTCCGAAGGATGCCCCTGCTTCTGGAACTGGCTGAAGATCAGGTAGCCCAGAATCGAGTTCCCCGTATCCCGCCGCGTCACCAGCGTCAGTTCCCGTGCCGGATCCACCAGCAGGTACTGGCCGCCCCAGCCGTCGGCCTGCACGGCCTTGAGCTCGGAGTTCAACCACCACGAGTAGCCGAACCCGTCGTAGAACGGGTTCTGCGTGGCGGAATACGACGTGGTGCTCCTGGCTATCCAGTCGGCTGAGACGACCCGCTTCCCGTTCCACAGGCCCTGTTGCGCTACCAGCGCCCCAAGCCGCGCAAGGTCGCGCGCGCTCATGTGGATGCGATAGGTTCTGTAATCGGAGTCGGAGCCGCGATTGTCATAGATCACGTGCTCGCGGTTGAAGTCCTGCATGCCCAGGGGTGCGGCCAGCCAGGTATCGATGGCCTCGCCAATGGACAGCCCCGTCTTGCGTTCGAAGATGGCGCCCAGAACGTTGAAGTCCCAGTTGTTGTAGAAGTAGTTCGCGCCCGGCGCGAACTGGCCGCGCTGCGGGCGGCCTTCCTTGTTTTCTACCGTCTCCGCGCCAGAAGGCAGGTAGATGCCTGACCTGGCTTGAAGGAGATGCTCGATGGTGGCTTGCTTCTCCGCCTGCGTGAGGGGCGTCCGGCTCTCGTCGATGCCGAGCGCTCCGAGCGTCTCGTTCACATCGATCAAGCCGCGGTCGACCGCCACACCGAACAGCAGGCTGAGGATGCTCTTGCGCGCGGACGCCAGGTTCATGGGCGTGCCGACCTCCCCGTACTCCATCAGCACCGTTTCGCCGCGCAGCACAACGAAAGCATCGATGCCGTCCGCCTCGGTCCTTATGTAGTTCTCGAGCCTCTTCGCCTGCTCTGGAGGCAGCGGAGCTTGCGCGAGGGGAAGGGGATGGGTGGCGGGCGCATCGCGGTCGATGAAGGGGCGAAGGCCCAGTACAAGCGATACCGCCAAGGCGGCAAGTAAGGCGATGCCCAGGTACTTCAGGATACGTCGCACAGATTGGCCCCCCGTTGAGTGCGGTGTCGGTGCCGTCCACCGGATCGGTGACGGAACACTTTGGGTCTGACGCGTTCTTTCGATCCTTGGGCCCGAGCGCGACCCGCATCTTCATGGCTGTGGCTGGATGGGGCCATGCCAGGAGGCGGGTTTGGCTTATGGGCTTTGGGGAGGTTGCAACAAAAGGGGGGCGGGTTCAACCGGTCAACGCAACAGCTGCGCTCGGCTTACAGGCTGGCGTCACGAATCCCAGCGTCTTTCTCGGACGCTGGTTTAAGCGCAGGGCAATCCTAGTCAGCTCGACTTGGCAATGGATCGACAGTTCGGTCCCCTTCGGGAAGTACTGTCCGAGCAAACCGTTGGTGTTCTCGTTGGTGCCACGTTGCCAAGGACTTTGAGGGCCGCAGAAAGACCTTCACGTCGGTGGCGATGGTGAACTGCTTGTGGCCGGCCAGTTCTCCGCCACGATCCCAGGTCAGAGACCTTCGCAGCTCCATCGGGAGCTTACCGACTAGGCGAGTCGATGCGGATACCACGCTGGCCGTGTCGCGGCCGTTGACGTTCACAAGCATCGTAAAGCGCGATTGCCGTTACACCACAGTTGCAATGTGAGTGTTTTGGGACCCTGTGATCGGATCACCCTCCCAATGACCGGGGATAGCCCGATCCTCGATTTCCGAGGGGCGCTCGCTGATGGAAATAGCATCTACGATCTGTCCGCGCTGTTGGCCTTCCGTGCTCGCCAACTTTGACTTTCGCATCTTGCGTCGCGAGCGTGGGTGCGCGGCCAGTTCCCCGGCTAGCCCAGGGCCCCGACTTCTCTCCATGACGCTTCATCATCCGCGTAATGTTGCATCGACCGGTTGAGTCCGCCCCTTGTTCTC
The DNA here is from genome assembly GCF_052045105.1 of Lysobacter sp. 22409. Taxonomy (NCBI): domain Bacteria; kingdom Pseudomonadati; phylum Pseudomonadota; class Gammaproteobacteria; order Lysobacterales; family Lysobacteraceae; genus Lysobacter; species Lysobacter sp. 22409. The sequence continues at coordinate 17,170 of NZ_JBQEOE010000046.1, forward strand.
GATCATCCCCCACCGGCTCCACTTCGGCGTGGTGATCGTCGGCCTCAACTACGGTTTCTCGGGGCAGACGCGTCTGGACGAAGTCACCGGCGGCGCGCCCTACGGCAGCGCCACCATCGCCGGCAGTTATGGTTCGCGCCAGCCCAGCGATAACGAACTCGACGCAGCACGTCATCAAGGCCCCGAAGTCGCCGAGGTGGCCAGAAAACTGCACGGTTGACCGGGCGACACCGGGCGGCCGGCAGCGCGGTGTGACTGACAACTCACTGCTCGTGGCCGCCCACGGCCGACTACAGCCCATTCCGGCCAATTTCGGCCGATTACGACAAACCATGGCCCTGTCGGCCACGCAATTGCGTACGTAAAGTACGACAGGTACCGCCGATGGCACCGCGCGCTTCTCCGGCGCCGCATCGGCAGCCGCTTCCCGGCATGCAGTTCCGCCGCGCACGGACCCGCACCTGTCGAAGGAACGCAACGATGTCGTCTCCCGCACGAGAATTGATCGAACGCCTGCCGCTGATCGGCGAGGGCGCCGCCGCCGCTCAGGCACGGGAGCTATTGGCGATGGATGTCGACTGGGCCTCGATCCGGGGCCAGGCCTCGTCCGCCGCGGCCTGGCGCCCCAGCCAAGCCTTCCTGATCGTCGAAGGCTCGCTCGACCTCGCCGGCAACGCGGTGATCGGCACCGGCGAGCACGATCGTGGCGCCCTGATCGTGCTCGGCGACCTGCGCTGCCGCAACCTGGTCGTGGCCCAGGATTTCCATTTGGTCGTCACCGGCGATCTGATCGCGAGCGAAGCCGTGGTCGCCGACCTCGGCGACAGCACCGCCCATGTCGCCGGCATGGTGCGGGCGCCGGTGCTGCTGTCCGGCGATGCCGGCTGGTTGACCCTGGACCGCGCCGACGGCCTGCGCGTGGCGCGCACCAGCGCCTACGTCATCGTCGACGAACAACCCCTGCCCTTGCCTCCGCACAGCCTCAGCGAGCTCGTCGACGACGGCGTGCTCGATCGCGAGGAATGGGACGGCCTGGACGCGGACGAACGCGAAGGCCAGGACATCGACGAGTTCGTCGTGCTCGACGAAGGCCGCGTGCTCAGGCGCCTCGCCGCGGGCGATTCGATCCTGCGCGGCTGAGGCCGCAAAACGGATTCGGCCTGCCCCTGCGACGGCAGGCCGTGTCGCGCCAGGCGGCGAGCGCGCTCAGTGCAGCCATACCGCGAGAAAGCCTAGCAAGGCCGGCAAGGCCTGGATGAAGAAGATGCGGCGATTGACCGTGGCCGCACCGTACACGCCGGCGATCACCACGCAGGCCAGGAAGAACAAGGCGACGTCCTGGCGCGTGCACAGCAGCGACCAGATCAGGCCGGCGGCGAGGAAACCGTTGTACAGACCCTGGTTCGCTGCCAGCACTTTCGACTGCTCGGCCTTCTCCAGGCTCTGACGGAACACCTTGAGCCCGAGCGGCCGGGTCCACAGGAACATCTCCAGGACCATGAAGTACAGGTGCAGCAGCGCGACCACAACGATCAGGGCGACGGCGATCCAGTGCATCGGCTGGCTCCTAGGCTAAGGCGAGTGTCGGAACCCCAGCATAAGGCTTCGGCCCGGCGCCGCGCAGCTGGGGGGAGTCGGCGCTGAGGAGTGAGGAGTGAGGAGTGAGGAGTGAGTAAAGCCCCCGGCGACCGGCTTTCGCTCACTTCTCACTCCTCCGCATTCACTTCTCCTACTCCTACTCCTTCCCCTTCGTCGCGTCTGCGCTCGCATGCCAGGCCTTCAACACCTCGGCCTCGCGTTGCGGCGCGATCCCGGCCTTGGGCTTGGCGCGGCGTTCGGCCGGCAGGCCCTGCCAGTAAGCGAGCGTGTCGCGCACGGTCTCGCGCAGCGGCCGATAGGTGAGGCCGGCCGCGCGCGCCTTCGCCACCGACGTGCGACCGAAGCCGGCGTACTCGCCGCGCGCCGGAATCCAGGCCGGCATGTCCTGCCATGGCGAAACTTTCTGCGCTTCGAGAAAATCCGCCGGCACCCAGGTAACGGTCGACTTCGCCTTGGCCGCGCGCTGCGATTCGGCCAGCACCGCGCCCATGCTCAGGGCGCCGGGGGCGGCGTCGGCGTTATAGATGCCGAAGTGGCCGTGCTCGATCGTCGCCAGCAGGAACGCCGCCAGATCGCGTACGTCGATGAACTGGGTCGGGTCCTGCGCGCTGCCCGGCGCGAGGATCTCGCCGCCGCGGTCGGCGCGCGCCGGCCAGTAAGTGAAACGATCGGTGGTGTCGCCGGGGCCGACGATCAGCCCCGGACGAACCACCGTGGTGCGCTTGGGCAGTTCGCGTTCGGCGGCTTGCTCGCACAGGGCCTTGAGGCCGCCGTAGGTTTCGCCGGTGACCTCGGTGACGTTGGGATCGGCCAGCACCGCGAGCGGCGAATTCTCGTCGCTGGGGGCATCGTTCTTGGCGTAGACCGAGATCGTCGACACCAGCACGTACTGCTTCACCCTCGGCGCCAGCAACTTGGCCGAGCGGGTCACGTCCTCCGGCAAGTAAGCGGACGTGTCCAGCACCGCATCCCACCGGCGCTCGCCTTCCAGCGCCTTCATGTCGGTCTTGCGATCGCCGTGCAGTTGCTCGATGTCGCTGAACTGCTCGCCGGAGAACTTGCCGGGATTGGTCTTGCCGCGATTGAACAAGGTCAGGCTGTGGCCGTGCTTGCGCGCAGCCTCGACGAAATGCGGGCCGAGAAAACCGGTGCCGCCGAGCACCAACAGCTTCAGCGGCGCCGGTTTGCGCAGACTGCGCGCGAACGACGGCAGGGCGAGCAGACCGGCGCCGGCGGCGCCCGCGGCCAGGAAATCGCGACGACTGGTTTTCATGCTTCACCTCGTAGAGAGCGGATGTCGGAAGGAAGAGTCGAAGCCGCGCCCGGCAGGCCGCGCTGGGCGCGCACGATGCTCCAGGCGCTCGCGGTCATGCCGGCGGCGGCGAGCACGCCGGCCGCGAATACGGCCTGGCTGCCGAACAGGGCCACGCCCTTGTGGATCCAGACGAAGGCCAGATCGGTGCCGCGGAAAACCGCGGTATCGATCACCGCCTTGCCCTTGTAGCGCGAGGGCCGGTCGACCCGCGTGTACAAGGTCTCGCGGGCCGGCTTGGCCAGGGCGAACTCGCCGGCGCGCTGCAGCACCTGCACGATCGCGACCATCGCCGGCAGCGGCGAGGCCAACAGCACGCCGAAGCCGAGCAACAAGGTCAGCCCCGGCATCAACAAGGCCGGGGCGACGCCGTGGCGATTCAACAGCCAGCGGGTCAGCAGCAACTGAGTGAGGATCGCAAGCAGATTGACCGCGCTGTCGATGCGGGCGAAATAGCGCGTCGCGGCTTCGGCGCCGGGATAGAACTCGCGCGCGATCGCCGCCTGCTGGTTGTAGAGCAAGGTCGCCGCGCCGACGCTGAAGAACAGGGTGATCGCCATCGCCCGCAACACCGGTCGCTGCCAGACCAGTTTCAGGCCGGCCCAGATCGAGCCGCCCATCGCGCCCTCGCCGCTGTCGAGGCCGTGCTCGCGTTCGCGCCGGATCGCCCACGGCCGCAGCCGCACGATACACAGCACGCAGATCGACAGGAACGCTACCGAGACCAACAACAGGTTGGCCACGCCCAAGGGCTGCACCAGCCACTGGGTCAGGATCGGCCCGAGCACCGCGCCGGCGGTGCCGCCGGCGCCGATATAGCCGTACAAACGACGCGCCTGGGCATCGTCGAACACGTCGGCCATGTAACTCCAGAACACCGTCACCGCGAACAGGTTGAACACCGCGGTCCAGACGAAAAACACCATGCCCCGCCCCGGCACGCCGGCATTGAACGCCCAATGGAACGCCAACAGGCAGGCGATGAACAAGGCATACACCACCGGTAGAAACACCCGCCGCGGGAATCGCGCGACCAGGGCGCCGTAGACCGGCTGCAAGGCCAGCATGGTCACGAAGGTGCAGGTGAACAACACCTGCAGCACGAAGTCCTTGAGCTGCAGACCGTGCGCCTGGGCCCAGGCGATCATCGCCTGCGGAAACACCGTGGCCGCATCGGCCGAAGCGCCCATCGCATCGCGCACCGGCCGCAACACGTAATAGCCGCAGAGCAGGCTGAAGAAGTACAGCAGCGACCACCACAGCGGCGCATTCGAGGACAGGCGCCGGCTCGGATGCGCATTGGCATACGCAGCGCTCATGTCCGTGCCCTGATCGCATCGACACGAGCGCAGCGCGTGGCGAACGACGCGGATACGCGTCCACCCCCGTCGTGCCCGCTCGGCTTGCGCATCGTCGCTGCTCCGGTTCCCCCGCCCAAACTAGCCGCGGGGCCCGCGCGCGGCCCCTGCGGATGGTCATACCGACCTTCGGCATGGTGGGGACGCTCCGAGCCTCGGCGTACGCAAGCCGTGATCGGGGACGCAGTCCGGTTCCCAAACGGATCGAGCGAACGCCCTGGGCCTGAACAAGCCCGGCAAAACCAACCGTCGTTTCCGTGCCGATGTGGGTGATCTGTAGGAAATGCCTGAATCGGCTGTCCGGAAAACACGGTTTCGGCGCCGGTTCGATTGTCCACGGGGCACCGCGGCAGTAGCCTGCGGATTCCCCATCGCATCAACGGAGGATGCCCATGCGCGCGACCGCCGCTCGAGCCGGCCTGCTTCCGGCCCTGTTCTGCACACTGATGTTCTGCGCACTGATCGCATCCTGCACCACCACGCCCCAGCCCCAGGCATCGGCCAAGGAGAATGCCGCCATGACCACGCAATCGCCGACCCTCGCCGACAGCGCTCGGCTCGATGCCGAACAAATCGGCAAGCGCGTGCTGAAACTGATCGACAGCATTCACGGTGCCCAGGACCTCTCTCCCGAGAACATCGAAAAGCAGACCGGCATCAAGGTCGAGATCCATTCCGAGGACCGCACCGAGTACGGCTTCGGCGGTGCGCTGACGAACGAGTGGTCGTACAGCCTGACCTCGGTGTCGTACAGGCAGGGGGAAAAACCCACGCGGTTGGATTTCCGCTTCCTGAGCCAGGCCCAAGGCGCCGCCGATATCGCGCCGATTTGCAGCATGGACTTCAAGGACTACAGCCAGGCATTGACCTCGGCGGGCTTCCAGGCTCAGAGCTTGCCGAGCAGCGACGGCAGCGACCCCGGCTTCGGCTACCGCGGGGTCGAGCCCTGGAGCTTCGTTCGCGGCAAGGTCGAAGTGGCGATCTACACCCACGGCAATAAGGACCCTGAGCAAGGTCGAGCCTGCATTTCCAGTCTCGCCATCAGCACCCAGGCCTGAAGGAGCCCGCCATGGCCACGCCCGCCGAAAAACTGGAAGCGATGCTCACGGATTTCGAGAGTACCAACGCAGCCGGTGGCAAGAACCTGCGCGACCTGCTCAAGACCACGCCCGAGTTGCAAGCGCGCATCGTCAAGTCGATCGAACTCGGCAATCTCGACACGATCAAACCGCTCGACCCGGCCCTGCGCTCCAGAGGCGTCATGGGCGGTTTCAATCCGGTCGACAAATCCATCGCGCTGCCGATGGACATGCTCAACAGCGCCGATACCAATCCCCGCAACGCCAATACGCTGCGGCTGGTGTTCGGCCACGAGATCGAACATTCCGTCAACAAGCAGGCCATCGCCGACGGAAACAAAGCATTCGAGGACAAGGTACGGAAGATCGCCGAAGGTCCGTCGCCGCACGATTACACGACTCTCGTCAAAGACCGCGACACCGAGAGCCGCAAGCGCGAGGCGAACGACCAGATCGCCGGGTTCAACGTGCTAGCCGCGCACGTGCGCAGGGAAAACCCGAAAGCCAGCAAGGAACAGCTTTACGACAAGTTGTTTCACTCCTCCAACCAGATGGAGCAGTACTTCGATGTCGGCGGCACGCCGGGAAAGGAAAAATACACGCCGAAAGCCGGGCTGACGATCGACAAGAACGGCAAGATCGCCGCGACGAAGGCGAATATCGATGCCATCGGCGAGCATTTCTACGAGGCCAACGGCTACCCGAAGGTCTACGGCCCACGGTCTCTGGCCCTCATCAACAAGATAGAGAACGAGACCCTGGCCGCCGCCAGAGTCGGCAACCCCAGCCACCCCGCACCTGAGATCAAGGTCAATCTCAAGGAACTGGGCCTTACCGGCCTCAGATTGCCGCCGAGCTTTACCGATACCAGCCCGAGCCTGGCCCGCCCGACCCCAGCCGTGCCTGCTCCAGCCCTGCCTGCTCCGGCCGAGTCCCCGGCACCGGTCACCCCAACCGCGGCGAGCGCGCCTGCAGCGGCCTCGCGCGATTTCCGCGACCTCGGCCACCCGGACAACGGCTACTTCCAACTGCTGCGCGACAAGCTGCCGGCCAGCGTGCCGGACAATGCCGTGGCGCATGCGATGTTGCTGACCAAGCAAGGCGGCCTGACCGATCCGTCGAAAGTGAACTCGAACGAGATCGGCCTGGTAGGCGGCAAGATCTGGGTCGGCGGCCATACTCCCGGCTTTCATATCAGCGCCGATCCTGCGCAATCCCCACCGATGGAGCAGGTTTCGCAGGGACTGAGCAAGCTCCAGGCACACACCACGCAGGCGCAGGAAGCGCAGAACCTGCGCGGCCCGAACGATCCGCAACCGCAGGCCATCGCGCGCTGAAGCGCCAGCCGCTCGATCCGGACCGGTGCCGTCTTCGGCCCGGCTTGGTCTGGCCTGGTCGGGGCGAACGATTCGACGACACGGTTGCTCAGCTGCCGCTGGCGCTTATCGAAAGCCCGTAGCTGCAGTTTGAGACAACGGCTCAATCGGGTGCGTGTCGCTCCCGACCCGGCACGGCCGCACGCAGCGTCAAGCGCGAAATCTCCGGCGGCACGCCGAAGCGGACCGGCAAGATGCTAGTGCCGATGCCGGTCGAGACGAACAGGGACTTGCCGTCTTCGATCAGATAGCCACCGGCATAGCGTTGGTCGGCCGGCAGCACCGGGGTGCCGATCCACGGCAGGCGCACCTGGCCGCCGTGGGTGTGCCCGGCGACGGTCAAGGATGCGCGTGGCGGGACCTCGGGAAACAGGTCGGGGTTGTGGGTCAGGGCCAGCACCGGCGCATCGTCGGCGACGCCGGCGAAGGCGCGGTCGATGTCGTGGGCGGCTTCCCATTTGTCGCCGATGCCGACCACCCACGCCCGGCAGGCGCCGAGCTGCACCGCCTGCGCCTGGTCTTCGAGCACGATCACCCCGGCCGACTCCAACGCGGCGCGTACCCGCACCCCGTCCTTCCACCAATCGTGGTTGCCGAGCACCGCATAGACCGGCTTGCGTCGGGTCAGGGGTCGCAGATGCGGCGCCATCTGCTCGGCCGAGATGTAACTGCCGCCGAGCACGCTGAGAATCACGTAATCGCCGGCCATCAACACCGCCTGGGCGTCGCTCGCGACCAGCCGCTCGACGATATGGTCTAGCCGGTCGAGGCCGTTGTGCGGCGAGCCGGTATGCAGGTCGGCGACCACGTCGATGCGCAGGCCATCGCAGTCGCGCGACCAGTGCGGCAGGCGAAATTCGTAATCGCGCTCGACCAGTTGCCGCGGTTCCCAGAAGAACCCCCAGGCGAAGCATCCGACACCGGACAGGACCACGCCGACGAACAAGCGCTGCAGCCACAACTGACGCGGCCACGGCCGCCAACCGCGTTTCATGCTTTCGAGGTCTCTCGTGTGTCTGAGGCGCCGCCACGCTGCACCCAGCGCGCGACGTTCCAACCGATCAAGCCGGCGCCGGCGGCGACCGCCGCGCTGATGCCGGCCAGGCCGGCGACACCCACACCGACGCCGCGCAGGCCGACCATCGCGGTCGCCACGGCGACGTCGCCGAAGCGCCAGGCGGCGGTGTCGACTGCGTTCTTGCCCTTGTAGCGCAGGGTGCGCGCGGCGCTGCTGAACAGACTTTCGCGGGCCGGGCCGACCATGCCGTAGGCGAGCCCGCGGCTGATCACCAGCGCCATCGCCACCGCCGGCATCGGCAGCAGCATCGCCGCCATGCCCTGCGGCAGCATCGCCACCAGTGCGCCGTAGCCCGGGAACAATTGGGTCAGCGGCGCATGCGGGTCGGCGACCAGCGCGACCAGCGCCAGGATCGACACCGTCACCACCGACCACACCCCGATCACCGTGGCCGCACCGCGTCGCGCCAGCAACCAAGGCGTCAACAGCAACTGCGCCGCCAACGCGATCATGTTGGTCATCAGGTCCAGGTCGGCGGCGAAACGGGTGCGCGCGACCGCATCGACGAAGGTCGCCTTCGAGTAGTCCACCACCAGGCCGTAGTTGACCGTGCCGATCCAGTCGCCGAGCAACAGCAGGATCGCCATCGAGCGCATGAAGGGATTGGCGAACACCTGCTTGAGGCCGTCGAGCATGCCGCCGCCGATCGCCGATTCGTGCGAGGCCTCGAAGCGGCGAGTGCCGTGGATGCGCGACCAGCGCCCTAGCAAAGCGACGAACAGCAATGCCAGGCCGAGCAGGCTGGCCGAGACCATCAGCAGCGGCGCCACGCCGATCACACCGACCAGCAACCGGGTCAGGACCGGACCGGCGAGCGAACCGAGCGTGCCGGCGACCGCGATCAACGGGAACAGACGCCGCGCCTGGCCCTCGCTCCAGATGTCGGTCATGAAACTCCAGAACACCGACACCACGAACAGATTGAACACGCTGATCCAGACGAAGAACACGGTGCCGAGCGCGCGCGGGCTGAGCACGCCGTGCGCGCTGAACAAGGGCACGAAGGCGAGCAGGCAGGCGATGAAGAAGCCATACACCAGCGGCACCACCACCCGGCGCGGATAGCGCGAGACCAGGGCCGAGAACACCGGCGTCAGCGCCAGCGTCGCGACGAAGGTCGCCGCGTAGAACCAGGGCAGTTGGGTCGAACCGACCGCGGCGCTGAGCTGGTCGCGGACCGGGCGGATCACGTAGTACGCGGTCAGCACGCAGAAGAAATACGCCAGCGAGAACGCGACCGCGCGCCATTCCCCGCTGTGGACGCGCCCGGTCTGCAGGCTGGCGTCTTGGACTGCCGACATTCCGTCGCTCCGTGTGGGACTGCCGGCATGGCCGACGGTTGGCGGGTCATCGGCGCGGCCGGGCCGGGCCCGGTCTCCTCGCCGCTGGCGGTGCCGGAAAGCGCCGGCCCCGTTCGTTGCCGGCACGGTAGCCCAAGGCGTCCCACACCGCCAGCACGGCGTCTGGCGGCTGCGGTATCGCCATTGGGAGCATATGCTCTAGTTTTGGCGCTTACGTTCGCCGCACGGTAAAGCGACCGATGCAGAGCAGCCCGAGAATGCCCCAAGAGTTCGACTACATCATCGTCGGCGCCGGTTCGGCCGGTTGCGTGCTGGCCAACCGCCTCAGCGAAGATCCCGACGCCCGAGTGCTGTTGATCGAGGCCGGTCCGCGCGACCGTCATCCCTTCATCCACATGCCCGCCGGGCTGGCCAAGCTGGTCGGCAAGAAAGGCGTGAACTGGGATTACGACACCGCCCCGGAGGCGCAGCTCAACCGGCGCGTGCTGTGGTGGCCGCGCGGCAAGGTGCTCGGCGGTTCCAGCTCGATCAACGCCATGTGCTACATCCGCGGCGTGCCCGGCGACTACGACGACTGGGCCGCGGCCGGCGCCAGCGGTTGGGGCTGGAGCGACGTGCTGCCCTACTTCCGCCGTTCCGAGCGCAACAGCCGCGGCGACAGCGCCCTGCACGGCAGTCACGGCCCGCTATACGTCTCCGACCTGCGTTACACCAATCCGCTGTCGGGCGTTTTCATCGAAGCCGGACAACAGGCCGGCTATGCCGCCAACCCGGATTTCAACGGCCCGAAACAGCAAGGCTTCGGTCTTTACCAGGTGACCCAGAAGAACGGCGCGCGCTGTTCGAGCGCGGTCGCCTACCTGGACCCGGCGCGCGAACGCCACAACCTGCACATCGTCACCAGCGCCCTGGTCAACCGCATCACCATCGAACGCGGCCGCGCCACCGGCGTGACCTACAGCGTCGGCGGCCGCGCCTATCATCAGCACGCGACGCGCGAGGTGCTGCTGAGCGGCGGCGCGATCAATTCGCCGCAGCTGCTGATGCTGTCGGGCATCGGCCCGGCCGAGGAATTGCGCCGGCACGGCATCGAGGTGCTGCACGACGCGCCGCAGGTCGGGCAGAACCTGCAGGACCATCTCGACATCTGCACCCTGCAGCACTCGACCCGGCGCGTGACCTACGACCGCGTCAGCGATGTGCGCATCGCCTTCGACTATTACCTGCGCGGCCACAGCGGCCCGGGCAGCAGCAACATCGCCGAAGCCGGCGCCTTCGTGCGTTCGGCGCTGGCGCCGGACGAGCGCGCCGACATCCAGATGCATTTCGTCCCGGCCATGCTCGACGACCACGGCCGCCACCGCCTGCCCGGCGACGGCTACACCGCCCACGCCTGCTTCCTGCGTCCGCGCAGTCGCGGCCGCATCGGCCTGGCCAGCGCCAGCGCCGGCGACAAGGCGCGCATCGAAGCCAACTACCTGAGCGATGCGGAAGGCTTCGACCTGAAGATGATGGTCGAGTGCGCCAAGCTCTCGCGCACCCTGTTCGCGCAGAAGGCCTTCGACCCGTATCGCGGCGCACCGATCTTCCCGGCCCGCGACGACCTCAGCGACGCCGAGTTGGTCGAGTTCGTCCGCGCCAAGGCCGAGAGCGTCTACCACCCGGTCGGCACCTGTCGCATGGGCGACGACGACGCCTCGGTGGTCGACTCGCGGCTGCGCGTGCGCGGAGTCGAAGGGCTGCGCGTGGTCGACGCCTCGGTCATGCCGAGCCTGATCGGCGGCAACACCAACGCGCCGACGATGATGATCGCCGAGCGCGCCTCGGACCTGATCAGCGGGCGCATCTGAGGCAAGGTGGCGGGCGAATCGGGGCGTCGCGGCACCACCGCGGCGGCCTGCAGTCGGGCCACCGCAACCGCTCGTCGCCTGCGTCGACAAGTTCCTGAACCAAGCCGCAGCAAGGCCTGTTCATCAGGCCATTAAAGCCTGAAAAATCAGAATCCTGAATGCGCTTGTTGTCCAATTCCCTGAGATCGGCGCTAGAATCGTTGTAACCCGGCTCACGCAGGCGCTGCGACCGATGAAACACGACAAGAATCCGGGCTCGCCCCGGCGGTCACTCAATCCCTGGCGCCTCGGCACGCTCGCTGCCCTGCTGACCTTGACCCTGGGTTCGACCGCACAAACTTCCCTGCGCTGGCAGAGTCCGCAGCCGCAGGCACCGGTCGCGCGCGCGCAAGGTTTCGACGGCACGCTCGCGCCGGGCCAGCACATCGTCTCGGCGCAGAATCCCTCCGGCCGCGTGTTGCCGCTCGCCAGCGATTTCGACGTCCGCCAATTCGAGGCGATGGCGCAGCAGCTCGTCGCCGACCAACGCATTCCGGGCATGGCCATGGCGGTCGTGCACAACGGCCAGGTTCTCAGCGCGCGCGGCTACGGCATCACCGACGTGCGCAACGCCGAGCCGATCGACGCCCACACCGTGTTCCGCCTGGCCTCGCTGTCGAAGAGCTTCGCCGGCACTCTGACCGGCCTGCTCGTCAACGACGGCACCCTGCGTTGGGACAGCAAGCTGGTCGATTACATGCCCAGCTTCCAGTTGGTCGATCCGAACGCCGCGCGCCAGATCACCGTCGCCGACCTGCTCAGCCATCGCGTCGGCCTGACCCACAACACCTACGACCGCGATCTGGAAAACTACGCCGACTACCGCGTGCTCACCCAGAAGCTGGCCTATGCGCCGATGACCTGCCAGCCGGGCACCTGCTACGGCTACCAGAACATCGCCTTCAGCCTGATCGGCGACGTCGTGTTCGCCGCGACCGGCGACTTCTACAGCCAGGAAGTGCAGCGCCGCCTGTTCAAGCCGCTCGGCATGAACGACGCCAGCCTCGGCCTGGAAGGCATCACCGCCAGCGCGCGCTGGGCCCGTCCGCACGTGCGCGCTCGCGGCGGCTGGGCCTCGCTGACGCCGAAGCCGACCTATTACCAACTGCCGCCGGCCGCCGGCGTCAACGCCAGCGCCAGCGACATGGCGCAGTGGCTGATCGCCCAGACCGGCCACCGCCCCGACGTGCTGCCGCTGCCCTTGCTGGCGACGCTGCACCAGCCCTTGGTCGACACCCCGACCGAGATCCGCGGTTCGAGCTGGCGCCGTCAGCGCCTGAGCTCGGCGGGCTACGCCCTGGGCTGGCGCGTCTACGACTACGCCGGCCACCGCATGGTGTTCCATGCCGGCGCGGTGCAGGGTTATCGCGGCGTGGTCGCACTGCTGCCCGAACGCGACCTCGGCATCGCCCTGCTGTGGAACAGCGAAAGCGGTTTGCCGACCGGCCTGCTGCCGACGATCCTCGATCGCGCCATCGGCCTGCCGCCGGAGCGCTGGATCGATGTCGGCTTCGACGACCCGGGTCTGTACGCCGCCGAGTCCAACCCGACCCAGCAGCGCGATCCCAACGGCAGCAACGCGCAGAAATCGACCGCCGCGCCGCGCTGAGGCGCGAGCGCACCACCGGCGCGACCGGTGGCCGGATACGCAACGGGCCGCGGCAATGCCGCGGCCCGTTGCGTTTCGAGCTGGGTGCGTGTCGATGGCGCGACCGAGTTTCAAACCCGCTGGCGCGGCCCGAACGCGGGCCGCTCGCCGATCACAGGCTCGCCGTCAGCGCGGCTGTTCTTCGAGCACCCGCTTGAGCTTGGCCAGGCCCTTGTCGTAGTCCTTGCCGACCATCTTGTCGAGCACCAGACCGAACCAGCGCGAGACCAGATTGTTGCCGTGCGCGCTGTCGAGCGACCAGGTCACGCGGGTGCCGTCGCCCTCGGCCTTGAGGTCGAAGGTGCCGACCGCCTGGGTGCCGTCGAAGTCGAGCGCATTGACGACCTTCTGCTGCGGCACCGACTCGGCGATGCGCTGGCTGCCCTTGCCGACCTTCACGCCCTCCCAGGCAAGCGACGCGCCGACACCGGCTTCGGGACCGCTGTAGACGTATTTCGCGGTCGGCTCCAGCTCGTACCACGGCGACCACTCGTTGAAGCGCTTGTAGGAATCGAGCATGGCGTGGACTTCGCCGGGCGGCCGGTCGATCGCGATCGATCGTTCGACGTGGGTCTTGTCCGGCAGCAGGAAGCCGCCGACCACGAACACCAGAGCGAGCAGTACGACGAGATACAGCAATCCCTTCAGCAAGGCTTTCATGGCGCTTCCCGGGCATTGGACCAGGCCCGATCCTAACCGCTGCCGCGGCGATCGGAAGCGGTTGCGGCGAGCTCGCCGACGAGAGGCGCGCGGCGCGGCATGGGAGCGCAGCCGCGCCGCCCAGCGGTCGTCACTCCGAGACGGCGGGTTCGGCCTGGCTTTGGCTGAGTCCGACGGCAGGGGCTTCCCCCGGCAGAACGCTGAAGTCTCTGGATCCCCGCCTTCGCGGGGATGACGGCTGGGAACACGCGCAAAGGCGCGAGCCAGTGGCTGGGAAGTCTTTCGCCCGCCCGGCCCTCGCGCACAGCGCTCGGGCGTTCGCAAAGGCGCGAGCCACTGGCTCGCAAGCGCCTTTGCTCACCCCAAAAAAAAACTCTCCCCCCGCCTGGGCTGCGGGGAGAGAGCTTGATTACGGCTTAATCGGGGTTTTTCTTATTTAGATCAGCGGAGCCGGGGTGGCCGGCAACGCAGCTGCAGCCTTGGACTTGCGGGCCTTCTTGGCGGCCTTCTTCGGGGCCTTCTTGGCGGCCTTCTTAGCAGTCTTCTTGGCGGCCTTCTTGGCAGTCTTCTTGGCAGCCTTCTTCGGAGCCTTCTTAGCCGCCTTCTTGGCGGTCTTCTTGGCGGCCTTCTTCACAGCCTTCTTGGCGGTCTTCTTGGTCGCCTTCTTGGCTGCCTTCTTAGCAGTCTTCTTGGTCGCCTTCTTCGCAGTCTTCTTGGCCGTCTTCTTGGTGGCCTTGCGTGCGGTCTTCTTGGCGGCCTTCTTCACGGTCTTCTTGGCTGCCTTCTTGGCGGTCTTCTTGGTGGCCTTCTTGGCAACCTTCTTCGCGCCAGCTTTCTTGACAGCCTTCTTCGTCGCCTTCTTGGCGGCGGACTTCTTAGCAGCTTTCTTAACGGCCATGGTATGGCTCCTCGTCAGTGGTGATCAGGGATTGATCAGTGGTGGTGCGGTAAGCCCAGTGGAAAGGGACTCTGTGAAGACAGAGCCGCGGGAGTCGGACCCGCGTGCAACCGCCGACGCGCACTGCGCGCCGGAACGGATCGGGGATCGCATCCGGCCGCAGGCGCGGCGGGACCGATGGCGCATCCGCCCGGAAGGCGGACGGAGGGGGCCGCAAAGGGGCGCGGCCAAACAAAAACCCGGCCCGCCGAACGCGAACCGGGTTGCTTGGAACAGGACGCCAACGATGTCATCTGGGTTTTGGATGTCATCGGCGAAGAGAGTGCGGTCAACATTTCTGCAGAGGAAGCGAATCCTGCGTCCACCGTTTTGACTGTCCGGGCGGAGGTCCGTTTTGTGCTGCATGTTGTCGCGCTGGGTTTTCTCACTCTCGTCTGCAGGAAACGTCTGCTGGGCGAAACCTAATCACGCTTTTTCATACTGTCAACAACCGAGCCTATTTTTTTTCCGGGCCGCCCGCCCGGACGGCGGCGGCATCGGCGGCGCACGCGTTCGTCGAGTGCGCGCGCGCGCATCCGACCGATTCGCGATGCGTTTCTTTCGACATCGCTGAAACCCAAGCGTGGCGCGGGTTTCGGCGATGCGATGTTTTTTCGCGCGGAGTTTTTTCGATAACGCGCATCGCCGCGCGAGGCTGTCGAAGGCGATCTACGAAGGCGAATCCGGAAGAAAAAATTCCGGTCCGCGGCGGCCGCGGATTTCGCGTCGCACAAGCCGAATTGCGCGAAACTGCGCGAACCGTTTTCGGCCTCCGGCGACGTTCGACGACCGCCTCGTCGGAGCGACGAGCATGCCGACGCGACGACTCGCTCGCTCGAACGACGGCGACGAACGACGTCGCCGAGCATGTGTGCCTGCACCTCGACGGCACCGACGAACGGCAACGTCGGCACGCGAGGCGACGACCGTTCGTCTGCCGAAGTCGCCGCGCTNCGGCGAAGTGGAAAGCGTTTTCCGACAGCCGCGACGACCGACCCGACGACCGCGTCGGGCCTTCGCCGACGGCATCGCCGATCCGCCGCGACGATGCGCCGGCTCGCAAAAACCGCTTGTTTTCGGGGCTGCGGCGTTGAGCGCATCGATCGCGCACGACTCGGCCCGCTGCCTCGAAGAGCACGGCAAGGGTCGCGCCACGCCGGTCTCGACCGCGCCGCTGCGAGTCGGCGCAAGCGGCATCGACGGCCGACGACGCGAGGTTCGCGGCGAGCGAGCGGCGTGCTCTTCACGTCGAGTCCACGCGTCGCGCTCGGACGTCGTGTCGGGGCGAGGTGCCGTCGTCGGTCGGGTTCGCGACGGCGCGACCGGGTTCCGGCGAACCGGCGACGCACGCGACGGCATCGGCGGCGTCGCGATGTCGACCGCCGCCGGAACGCGTCGGCCGATCTCCGGTTCGCCGTCGGCTCAGCGCCGCCTCGTCGCTCCACATCGACCGCTCGTCGGCCGCGTTCGCCGGGCGCCGCGGCGAAGCCGGAGTCGAACGCGCGCGCCGCCACCGCGCCGCCCAAAACGAAAACGGGGAGCGGAGAGCCGGCTGCCGCGATCGCGGTCCGGTTCTGCGCTCCCCGCTGCCGCCGCCCTCAGGGCGACGGTGCCGGATCGGCTGGGATCAGTGGTCGTCTTCTTCGAGCAGCTCGGCGTAGTCGTCCGGAGCGAGCAGTTCGTTGAGCTGGTCCGGCTCGTCGATCTCGACGGTGAAGATCCAACCCTCGCCGTAGGCGTCTTCGTTGATCGTTTCCGGCTTGTCCGCGAGCGCGGCGTTGACCGCGGTCACGGTGCCGGAGACCGGCGAATAGACGTCGGAGGCGGCCTTGACCGACTCGACCACCGCCGAGGCGGTGCCGGCTTCGACGCGGTCGCCGATGTTCGGCAGTTCGACGTAGACCAGGTCGCCGAGCAGGCCTTGGGCATGGTCGGAGATACCGACCGTGACTTTGCCGTCGCCTTCGACGCGGGCCCACTCGTGGGATTTCATAAACTTCAGATCGCCGGGGATTTCACTCATGGCTGGCCTCGAACGTGACGGGAGCGGCTGGTAATGGCGGGTAGTTTAACGATGCGGGCGCGACATGCCACAGGGGCGGCGGCCGGGAGGGCGACGGGCGCGTTCAACTCGCCCTCCCGCCGTCGTCGATCCGGTACGGCGCGCGGGCGCTGAGCAGCGCCTCGACGCGATCCTGGCCCCAGAACGGTTCGCCGTGCAGCACGTAGCCGGGCAGGCCCGGCAGGTCGGCGGCGATCGCCTGTGCGGTGTAATCCCGATAGCGCGCGGCGACCTCGGCGGTCTCGGCGGCGGCGATCGTCGCCGCCGCATCGTGACCGTGATCGCGCAACAGGCGCGCGACCGTGTCGCGATCGGCCAGGTCCTGGTCGTGCGCCCAGATCGCCCGGAACGCGGCGTCCATGTAGGCGGCCGGATCGGCGCCGGCCTCGACCAGGGCGATTGCGCAGCGATCGGCCAGGCCGGGATCGACCGGGAAGAACTTCGGCGCCAGGTTCAAGGGCAGCGCGCGCTGTTCGCGTGCGCGCTGCAACTCGTACAGACGGTAACGCTGCCGGGCCGGCGCGCGCTGGCCGAGCGGCAGGCCGCCGTTGGCGGCGAACAGCTCGAAGATGCGCACCGGCTTGTAGACCAGGCGCGCACCGCTCGCCTGCGCCGCCTCGAGCACGGCGGCGTGCCCGAGGTAGGCATAGGGCGAGATCAGGCTGAAGTAGTAGTCGACGAAGACCATGGTCGAGGCGTCGGTCAGACCAGCACGCCGTCCTGGGCCTGGCCGTCGCGCACGAACGGGAACTTCACCACCCGCACCGGCACTTCCTTGCCGCGGATGTCGACGCGGACGTTACCGGCGCTGCCGAGCGGAATCTCGCCGGCCGGCACGCGCGCGAACGCGATCGACTTGTTCAGCGTCGGCGAGAAGGTGCCCGAGAGGATCTCGCCCTCGCCGTGCGCGGTCAGCACTTTTTGGCCGTGGCGCAGCACGCCCTTCTCGTCCATGACCAGGCCGATCATCTGGCGCGCGGCGCCGCTGGCCTTGAGCTGTTCGAGCGGCTGGCGGCCGATGAAGTCGCGGCCTTCGTCGAGGGCGATGGTCCAGGCCAGCGCGGCTTCGTACGGCGACACGCTGTCGTCCATGTCCTGGCCGTAGAGGTTCATGCCGGCTTCCAGGCGCAGGGTGTCGCGCGCGCCGAGGCCGGCCGGCTTCACGCCAGCGGCGAGCAACGCATCCCACAGCGCGACCGCCCGGTCTTCCGGCACGACCACTTCGAAACCGTCTTCGCCGGTGTAGCCGGTGCGGGCGACGAACAGCTCGATGCCGTCGGCGGTCCGGGCCTGCCCGGCGACGAACTTGCCGAGCTTGCCGACGCGGGCGCGGTCTTCCTCGCGCAGCAGGCCGATCAGCTTGTCGCGCGCGCTCGGGCCCTGCACCGCGATCATCGCCAGTTCCGGACGCTCCTTGACCTCGACGCCGAAGGCCTTGGCCTGCTCGCCGATCCAGGCCAGGTCTTTTTCGCGGGTGGCGGCGTTGACCACCAGACGGAAGAATTCTTCCTCGAGGAAATACACGATCAGGTCGTCGATGACGCCGCCCTGCGGATTGAGCATGCAGGTGTACAGCGCCTTGCCCGACTTCTGCAGCTTGTCGACCGAATTGGCGACCAGGTGGCGCAGGAACTCGCGCACGCGCGCGCCGCGCAGGTCGACCACGGTCATGTGGCTGACGTCGAACATGCCGGCGTCGCGACGCACCTGGTGATGCTCTTCGATCTGCGAGCCGTAGCTGATCGGCATGTCCCAGCCGCCGAAATCCACCATCTTGGCGCCGAGTGCGCGATGGGCGTCGTTGAGGATGGTCTTCTGGCTCATGGGGCGCTGCCTGCTCTGCTGGGGAGGTTGAGCCGGCGATTATCCCAGAAGCGCGCGCCGCCCGTGGCAACGTATTTTCGGTACGCAAGCGCATGGAAGCGCGCCGCGTGCTTCAGAAGTGGGCAGGAGCGGCGCGAGCCGCGACCGCGAAACTGTGCCGACTATGCGCGAAGGTCAAAATCGAGGGCGCGCACTCACGGCTCGCATCGCTGCTGCCAGGCAGCGAAGGGTTCGCGGCGACCTGATGCCGGAGCCGGGAACTGAGGGGCCCTGCGACGGACTTCGCGGTCGCGCGGTGGCTGCTGTTGCGCGGCCGGCTCTATTCCCCTTCGGCGCCTTCGTTGTAACAGCTCACTTCGGTCGGCCGGACTTCGACGAAGCGACCTTTATTGCGGTCCAGGCGCACCGCCCAACGCGAGGCCTCGAACATCTCGCGCGCTTCGGCGTTTTCGACCGCGGTATCGATGACGGCGATCACACCCGGATCGCCGACGCCATCGATGACACAGGTCGAAATCGACACGCGTTCGCCGCGCAGCAGCTTGGGGTACGGCACCACGTCGGTGATCTTCCAGCGCGCCTCGTTGCCGATCCGGCCGACCAACTCGGCGGCGTAGAACTTCAACGAGCGGTCCTCGGCGTCGTCGATGGTGCCGATGCTGCGCGCGCAGATCTGCTCGGCGCTGCGCCCGGAGCCGACGCAGCCGCCGGTGTTGGACTTGAAGCCGTCCGGGAACGGCGGCACCACGCGTCCGATCCAGGTCTCGCTGCCGTTCGGTTCGCCGGCCGGACAGGGAACGACCATGCACAGCAACGCGACCATCGCCGATGTGCGCAGAGCCGTCATCGCCTCAGGTCACCGCTTCGACCCGCAGGGTCATGCCGTCGGTGCCGATCACCCGCACCGCGGCGCCGGCCGGCAGCTCCGGGCCGGTCACGTCCCAGTACGCGTCGGCGATCTGCACCCGCCCGCTGCCCTGGACGATGCCGCGCTCCAGGGTCACCACACGGCCGACCAGTTGTTCGGCGCGACGGTTGAGCAAGGGCCGGTCGCTCTGGCGCTCGCGGCCGCGGAACCAGGTGCGGTAGACCTGGATCGAAACGAAGCTGAGCAACACGAAGGCGGCCACCTGGGCCAGCACGGTCAGCCCCGGGAACACCAGCACCAGACCGAATACGACCGCCGCGGCCAGGCCGAGCCAGAGCATGAAAGCGCCGGGCGCCATGGCTTCGGCCGCGAACAGCAGCAACGCGATCGCGGCCCAGGTCACCGTCTGCCAGTTCCACGACATGGCTCAGCCTCCGCTGCGCGGCGGCAACGGCGGCGTCGCCGGTGCGCGGCTGGGCTGGCGCTCCAGCGCTTCCTTGGCCAACTCGCCGATGCCGGCCAGCGAGCCGATGATGCCGGCCGATTCCATCGGCATCATCACGAACTTCTGGTTCGGCGCCTCGGCCAGCGACTTGAAAGCCTCGATGTACTTCTGCGCGATGAAGTAGTTGATCGCCTGCACGTTGCCCTGGGCGATCGCGTTGGACACCACCTCGGTCGCCTTGGCTTCGGCCTGGGCCAGGCGCTCGCGCGCTTCGGCCTGGCGGAACGCGGCTTCCTTCTCGCCTTCGGCTTCGAGGATCACCGACTGCTTCTCGCCTTCGGCCTTGAGGATCGCCGCCTGGCGGAAGCCCTCGGCCTCGAGGATGTTGGCGCGCTTCTCGCGCTCGGCCTTCATCTGCCGCGCCATCGAGTCGACCAGGTCGCGCGGCGGCTGGATGTCCTTGAGCTCGATGCGGTTGACCTTCAAACCCCAGGGATGGGTCGCCGCGTCGACCGCGTTGAGCACCTTGGTGTTGATCTCGTCGCGCTTGGACAGCGACTCGTCCAGGTCCATCGAACCGATCGCGGTGCGGATGTTGGTCATGACCAGGTTCAGGATCGCGATCTCGAGCGTCGCGACCTCGTAGGCGGCCTTGGCCGCATCCTGGACCTGGAAGAACACGATGCCGTCGACCTTGACCACCGCGTTGTCCTTGGTGATCACGTCCTGGCTCGGCACTTCCAGGACCTGCTCCATCATGTTGATCTTGCGGCCGACCCCGTAGATCACCGGGATCAGGAAATGCAGGCCCGGGTCCATGGTGTGGGTGTAGCGGCCGAAGCGCTCGACCGTCCATTGATAGCCCTGCGGCACCATGCGCACGGTCTTGAACAACAGCACCACGCCGGCGAACACCAGCACTGCAGCGAGCAACGTCGGTCCCATGTCTCCCCTCCTCCCTGTCCGTTGACTCAGTATAGGCCTTGGCTACGGCTGCGACCCTTCACGCCCTTGGCGCATCCTTGTCCTGGAATGCCGACCGAATCCCCGCCATTGCCGTCCATCCCGCCCGAGCCGGCGCGCCCGCTGTCGAGCTTCGCCATCGACGTTCCGGAGGCGCTGCTGAGCCGCGCCCGCTCCGGCGAGGGCGCCGCGTTCGAGCAGATCTACCGCTGGTTCGAGCGGCCGGTTTTCACCCTGGCGATGCGGATCGCCGGCGACCGCGACGAGGCCACCGAAGTGCTGCAGGACACCATGCTCAAAGTGCTGACGCGGATCGGCGACTTCCGCGGCCACCGCGACGGCAGCGGCACCCCGTTCTGGGGCTGGCTGCGGCAGATCGCGGTCAACGAATCGCTGATGCGTCTGCGCAGCCAGCGTCGCCACGAACATGCGGTCGAGCCGGAGGACGAACACCTCGCCGACGACCGCACCCCGCCCCCGCCCGCGGCGGCCGATGCGGCGGCGCTGGGCCGCGCCCTGGCGCAGTTGCCGGCGCCGACCCGCAGCGTGCTCTGGCTGTACCACGCCGAGGGCTACACCCATGAGGAGATCGCGGCGCTGATGCAGCGCACGCCGAGCTTCTCCAAATCGCAACTCGCTCGTGGCGGTCGACGCCTGCGCCAGTTGCTGGAGTCGGGCATCAAGCACAACGATCTGGAGCAGGCCCATGCCTGACCGCACCCCTTCCGCGCCGCAGAACTGGTCGTCGGCGTTCGCGCAATTGCCGCCGGAGATGCCGCCGGCCGATGGCTGGTCGCGTATCGCCGCCACCCTCGCCCAGCGCGGCGTCCTGCCGACGCCGGCCGAATCGTCCGCGGCCGAACCGATCCGCTCGCAGCCTTTAAGGAACGGTTCGGCCCAAGTCGAACCGCGGCGCGCCGCGGCGAACGCACGGCCGCGCCAGCGCTGGATGATGGCGGCGATGCTGGCCGCGGCCCTGCCGCTGGGTCTGTGGCTGTCGCTGCGCAGTCACGCCCCGGACCCAACCGGCGTCGGCGCGGAAGCAGTCGCACATTCCGGCGCCGCTCCAACGACGGCGAAACCAGCGACCGCGAAGCCCGCCGCCGATGCTGGCCTCGATCCGCGGCACGGCGCCACCGCGCCTGCGACCCGGATCGTCGACGCGTCGACCCCGAAGGCCTCGTCACGGGCGGTTCCGACAACGGCGACCAAGCCGGTGCGCACGCCGAGCCCGGCGACTGACCGCATCGCGTCCACACCGGCACCGCGGCGCTCGCAAAACCCGCCGACTCGCTCGGCCGCACACGACGCTGGCGCAGCCACCCATCCCGCCTCGCCCCAGGTTGCTGCGGCCACGACGGTGGCGACCGCACCCGCAACCCTGGAGACGGCGTCCATCGCCGCGACCGCGCTCGCCTCCGCCGACGGCGAGGCCCGCCTGCTGCGCGAACTCGGCGAACTGCAGGCCGAGTCGGCGCAGCTCGAAGCCCTGGTCGCACTGACCCGCGACGAGCAGGTCGGCAGCGCCTCCGCGACGGTGATGAGCTCCGAACTCGACGAACGCGTGCGCCTGATCGACGCCACGCTGATCGCCGGTTCGCTGCCTGCGGCGCAACGCCTGTCGCTGTGGCAGCAGCGCGTCGGCGCGCTGCGCACCCTGGCCGGCGTGGAAAGCACGCAACGCTGGTTCGCCGCTCGCGGCGAACGCTACGACGACGCCCTGGTTCGCGTCGACTGATCCCTTTCATGCGGCACCGGAGACCTTTATGCACCGCTTCACTCTGACTGCACTGCTGCTGTCCACCGCGATCGGCAGTGCCCTGGCCTACGCGCCGGCGGGCACGCCGAACGGCGCAACGTCCCATACGCCGGCACCGCAGGACGACGCCTCCCCGAGGGTAATCGTGCGCCGCTCGCACGGCGAACGTCCGCTGGTGATCGCCCAGGTGCGGCCGCAGGTCGTCCAACAGATCCGCGGCCTGCCCGATCCGGTGACCAAGCCGGTGTTGATCCGCGACGAGATTCGCGGCCCGCAGTTGGGCGTGATCCTGGCGCCGGACGACAAGGCCGGCGCGCGCATCATCGCGGTCACCCCCGACAGCGCCGCGGTCAAAGCCGGCCTGCGCAGCGGCGACCGCCTGCTCGCAATCGGCGGCAAGACCATCGCCGGCGCCGATGGCGACGCGCGCCTGGCCGACGCCCGTGCGCTGCTCGGCCGGCTCGAAGCGCGCAAACCGATGCGCATCCGTTATCAACGCGACGGCCGCGACGTCACGGTCGAGGTAACCCCGCAGCTCGGCGAACGGGTGATGGTGTTCGAGAGCGGCGACGGCTCGCAATTCGTCACCAGCGGCCAGGTCATGATCCGCCGTTCCGTCGACGGCGAGATGGAGGTTTCCGGCGACCGCATGGAATTCACCCCGGCCGATGCCGTGGTCGCCCCACGCCTGCGCACCGAGATCGTTCGCCTCGGCCCGGAGGATTGCAAAGACAAGCCCTGCTTGCTGCCGACGATCAGCGACGCCCTGCGTTGGAACGGCCTCAACCTGGCTTCGGTCGACGCCAAGCTCGGGCGTTATTTCGGCGCCCAGCGCGGCGTGCTGGTGCTCAGCACCGGTCCCGAGCTGAAGGGGCTGGAACCCGGCGACGTGATCCAGACCATCGACGGCCGACGCGTCGACACCCCGCGGCAAACCATGGAAGCGCTGCGCAACCAGGCCGAGGGCGCCCAGGTCGAGGTCGGCTATCTGCGCGACCGCGCCACCGCCAGCACCAAGCTCAAGGTGCCCAAGGCGGTGCAGTGGACGCCGCCGCGCCCGCCGCTGCCGCCGCCGGCCCCGGCCGCACCCCGTGCGCCGCTGCCGCCTGCTCCGCCCGCACCGCCTGCCCCGCCGACGCCTCCGCAGGCCAAGGCGCCTCCGCCGCCGCCCGCACCGCCGGCCTGGGCGATAGCCCGCGGCACCCACGTGCACCGGGTCTACTGAGCCGGGCGAAGCGGCCTGCAGACGCAAAAAGAAAGGCCGGGCGATCCGCCCGGCCTTTCCCGTTTCTGTGTTCCGCGTTGCGCGCGGCCTGGCACACCGCGCCGAGCGGCGCCGCTTACTCCGCAGGCGCGGCGGTCACCCACTTGGCGAACACCGCATCGATCTCGCCGTCGCCGACGCTCTTGCCGTCCTCGAGTTTTCCGGCCTGCTCGAATAAGGGAATGATCATCGCCATGCCGTCGATCTTGGTCTTGAGCCGCACGCCCGGCGCGCGCTGCAGATAACGGTCCCAATGCGTCCGGACCTTGCCCCAGAAACCTTCGGTCGCCTTCCAATAAGTATAGGCCGGCTTGAAATCGACCTCGGCGGTCTTCTGGTAATCGTTGAAGCCGAACTCGCGCGCCAGCTCTTCCTGGCTGCCGTCGGGCTTTCGCAGCACCTTGGTGTTGAACTGCTCGTGGGTCCAGCCGTTCGGCGTGATGGTGTGGCGATTGACCGCCGAGACCGCGTTGTAGTCGCTGCGCTTGGTGTACTCGCGTCGGGGCAGCGGGCGCCAGCTGGCGTCGCTGGTCCAGGTCGCGATGCCGTTGCGATACTCCCAACGCCCGGTGCCGCAATAACGCGGCGCATCGCTGACCTCGTACACGCACTGGGTCCAGGCGCCGCGATTGAGTTCGGCCGGAATCTTGCGCACGTGCCAGGTCTGGTCGGCGCTGAACTCGAAACGCTGCGGCGCCTCATAGACCCAATCCTGGCGCCAGTGCTTGGTCACGTGACCGCTCTTGGCATCGACCAGGATGTGCTGCAGCACGAGCTTGCGCGGGCTGTCCTCGACCACGATGACGGTCTCGTTGCCGCCGCTGCGCATCGCCGGCGCGCGCTCGTAGCCGGGCTTGAGCAGCACGGTTTCGTCGAAGGCGAAGTCGACGATGTATTCGCCCTTCATCGCCAGGATCGAAGCGCGGTCGCGCTCGGTCGAGGCCTCGGCGGCCGGCGCGGGAGACAAGGCCAGCACGGCGGGGCTGGCAAGAACGGTGAGGGCCAGCAGGCTGGCGGGGTACAGACGTGGGGTCATGGCTGAACTCGATGGTTCTCGGTTGGCTGAAGGATTCGGAATAGACAGACGAAGCGGTCGGCTCAGGCGTACTGCGGCGGCGCGCCGTCGCGCAGGCCCGAGGCCATGCAGCAGCACACGTGCGCCTGCGGGCGCAGGCGCGCGCCCTCGCCGGCGGCGATGCGGCGCGCGTGCGCATGCCCGAGGTCAGACAGCTCGGCCGCATCGGCGAGCAGGACGCAGTGCCCGGCTTCGTCGTGCAGCACATGCAGGCGCAGGACCTCGGCGCACCAGCGGCCGCGCAGACGACGCCACCAGCGTCGCCGCAGACGCGGCCACAGGCCGCTGCGCGCCTCCGCGCCGCGATGCACCGGCAAGTCGGCGGCGGCATCGTCCCAGGCCAGGAAATCGCTGTCCGGCAGCAGATACAAACGCCAGCAGGCGCGGCCGGCGCCGTTGCGGAACAGCAAGGCCTCGCACGAGGCCTCGCCGTCGTGACGGACCAGCCGCTCGGCGCTGTGCGCCTGCAGCCAGCCGTCGAGAGCGTCGCGATGGCGCGAGGGATACACGCACAACACCGTCGCGACCGCCGCCAAGCGTTCCGGCGCCGGCAGGCCGGCGCGGTCGAGCGTGGCGGTCGGCGACGGCGCGCGCATGGCTTACCAGCTCACCGCCACGCTCATGCCGAGGTTGCGGCCGGGCGCGGTGTAGCGGTCGACGATGGCACTGCCGGCACTGAGGCCGGGCAGATTGGCGCCGTCCCAATACTTCTTGTCGGCGAGATTGAACACGCCGACGTTGAACTTGGCGCCGGGCGCGAAGTCCCAGTGAGCGAGCAGATCGAGCACGCCGTAACCGGGCGTAGCGAAGCGGTTCGGCGCCGGCAGGTCGGTCTTGCGGTGGGCGAAACGCCCGGCGAGTTCGACGCCCCAGCTTTCGCGGTCGTAGGCCACGCCGAGCGTAGCGGTCAACGGCGCGATCGACTCCAGCGGCCGGTCGGCGGTCTTGTCCTCGCCCTCGCTCCAGGCCGCCGCGCCGCGCAGCGACCAACCGGCGAGACGGTCGGAGAGCTGGCCGAAGTCGACCCCGCCGCGCAGCTCGACGCCGCGGATGCGCGCCTTGGCGACGTTCTGCGACTGGAACACGATCAACGGCGTCTGCGGCGGCGCGCTGACCTGGCGGTTGGATTCGATGAAGTCCTTGTAGTCGTTGGAGTACACCGACAACTGCGCATAGGCGGCCGCGGTGCTGAAGCGCAGACCGAGCTCGTAGCCGTCGCTGGTTTCGGGCTTGAGGTCCGGGTTCGGGATGGCGGTGTAGCCGAACTGCAGATTGGTGAAGCCCAGGTTGACGTCGTTGTAGGGCGGCGCGCGGAAACCGCGCTGGTAACCGCCGAACAGCGACCAGTCCTGGGCGAAGTGCCAGACCGCGCCGAGCTTGGGCGACACGCTGGTCTTGCTGAGGTCGCTGATCTTCACCCCCGGGTTGTCGGCGTTCCAGATCGGATCCTGCTGCGGACGCAGTTCGTAACGGTCCACGCGCACCGCCGGCACCAGGCGGAACTCGCCGTCGGCGAAACGGATCTCGTCCTGCACGAACACGCCGGCGTTGCGGGCCTTGCTGACCGGGAAATCGCGCACCGGGAAGGTATCGGGCGAAATCACGCTGCTGACCGCGCCGGTGGTCAGGTTGACCGCGCGGCCGTCGCGCTTCTGCCGGAACTCGGTGTCCTCGTACTCGAAACCGTAGGTCAGCGTGTGCTCGACCCCGCCGGTCGCGAAATCCTTGTGCGCGGTGGCCTCGGCGCCGTACACGCGTTGGTCGAAATCGAACTCGCGCAGGCGAAGGGTCGGGCTGACTTCGCGACCGCCGATCACGCTGACGCGCTGCTCGCGAGTGCGCTGGGTGGTCTCGCTGTCCTGGCGATAGACCTGCCAGCGCAGCGAATCGGCCAGCACGCTGTCGAGGCTGTCGATTTCGTGCGCGAACGCGACCCGTGCGCGGGTCTGGTGGTCGTCGCCGGTCTGCGACAACACCCGCACCTGCGGCGCGCCCGGCATCGACAAGGCGGTGCCGCGGGCGCTGAAGACCTGGGTATCGGTCTGGTCTTCGCTGCCTTCCACGGTCAGGCGGAAGCGCTGCCGGTCGCTGGGCGCGTACACCAGCTTGGTCAGCAGGCTGCGGCCTTCGTTGCTCTGCGGGTTGGGGCGGGTGCGGCGTGCGTCCAGCGCGGCGTTTCCGCCCTGGTTGCCGGTCTCCTCGCCCTGGTGATGATTGAGCACGACCAGGCCCGACCAGCGCTCGCCGCCGAACGCCGCGGCGCCGCCGCCGAACAGGCTTTCGTTCTTGCCGTCGTAACCGGCCTTGAGGCCGAAGTAGCTGCCGGCACCGTCCTTGAGGTAGTCGGCCGGATCCTTGGTCACGAACGACACCACGCCACCGAGCGCGTCGGAACCGTGCAGGGCGCTGCTCGGGCCGCGCACGACCTCGACTTCCTTGACCGTATCGAGGTCGACGAAATTGCGCCCGGCGTTGGAGAAGCTGCCGATCGAGAAGCTGTCGGACACCGAGATGCCGTCGACCAACACCCGCACGCGGTTGCCGCCGAGGCCGCGGATGCGGATGTCGCCGAGGCCGAAGCGCTCGCTGTTGGCGCCGACTTCGATGCCCGGTTCGTAGCGGAACAGGTCCTTCAGGTCGCGGACCAGCTCGCGGTCCATGCGTTCGCGGTCGATCGCGCCGACCGTCGCCGCCACGTCCTCGACGGCGCGCTCGGTGCGGGTAGCGCTGACCACGACGCGCTGGAGTTCGTTGACGTCGGCGCTGTCGGCGGCATCGGCCGCGGCGGCGACTGCCGGAAGAGCCAGCAACAAGGCCAGGGCGAGCGCGCAGCGCGCCGGTACGCGCAGGGACGGGGAAGTGGAACGAGCGGGCACAGCAGTAGTAAGAACGCAGGACATTCGGTCGGACTCGGTAATGGATTGGCCGAGGCGAGCGGGCGTCCGTTGCAACGACTGTGCAAAGCGGAGGGCTGGCAGCCTTGAGAGAGAAGGTGCTGGCGGGTCGGCCGGAGCCGACGCGCCATACCGCCCTCCTGCCGGGAGCGCGGTATGGCGGATGACGCGGGCGTTGCGTTGCGATCGGCCTGGGACTGTCGATGGACCCATAGGTCCAGACATCGATCCAAACATCGATCCGCCATTCCCATTCAAAGAACGGATGGGGCGGGACGGGCTTGGCTGGACCGCGCCAATCGCCGGGTTACTTGGATTACGCCGATCGCGGTGTTACGCGGAACTGCATCGCAGGATTACTTCGTAAGGATCAGCTTGTCGTTGCGGGTGTGACGCAAGCGATAGACCTCGCCGCCATGGCGGATCAACACTTCACGCGCGCCGCGAAGCAAGGCCGTGCTTTCGACCAGGACGCCCTGGGCGGCGGCGACGACGGCCGAGGTCGCCGAGGCCGAAGCGATGGAGGGCACGGCGACGGGCGCCGCGACCGCAGCCAGGGGACGATCGCTACGGGGTTTCAATTGCAGCACCGGATTGCGCAGAGACATGACGGTGGCTCGTTGGGGGTGGGCTCGACAAGAATGATAATGATTCTCATTTGACAGTCAACACCCCAACCGCCGGTTCTGCGACCCCGGTCATGCGCGGTCCGCACCTCACCCAACTCAAGCCGCGTCAGGCCGTCTCGCGCTCCACCCGCTGCCAACCGGCCTCGTCGATGCGATCGACCCAGTCCAGCGCCTGCAGGTTCTGCAGCAGTTGCTCGGTGCGGCTGGCGCCGAGGATCACGCTGGAGACGTGCGGGTTGCGCAGGCACCAGGCGATCGCCAACGGCGCCGGCTCCGCGCCGAGCTCGCGCGCGACCGCGACGAAGGCGTCGGCGCGTTGCGGCCGCCGCTGGTCCGAGCTGCCGAGCACGATCCGCTGCAACCATTGCTGGTCGGCCTGGCCGAGCCGGCTTTGCGCGGAAATGCCGTCGCGGTATTTGCCGGTCAGCAAGCCCGAGGCGAGCGGCGACCAGATCGTCGTGCCGAGGCCGAGCTCCGCATACAGCGGCGCGTATTCCAGTTCGACCCGCTCGCGATGCAGCAGGTTGTACTGCGGCTGCTCCATGGTCGGCGCATGCAGATGATGAGCGCGGGCGACCTTGTGCGCCTCGCGGATCAGCGCTGCCGGCCATTCCGAAGTGCCCCAGTACAAGACCTTGCCCTGGCGGATCAGCGCATCCATCGCCCACACGGTTTCCTCGACCGGCACGTCCGGGTCGGGGCGATGGCAGTAGTACAGATCGAGATGCTCGACACGCAGCCGACGCAGCGCGTCGTGGCAGGCTTCGGTGACATGCTTGCGCGACAATCCCTTCTGGGTCGGACCCGGCTCCTCGACCGAGCCGAACATGACCTTGCTCGACACGCAGTAGCCGTCGCGCGGCAGGCGAAGATCGGCGATCGCCTCGCCCATCACCCGCTCCGCCTCGCCGTTGGCATAGCCTTCGGCGTTGTCGAAGAAATTGATGCCGTGGTCCCAGGCCGCGGCGATCAGCTCGCGGGCGGTGTCGCGGCCGATCTGCGCGCCGAAGGTGACCCAGGCGCCGAACGACAGCGCCGAAATCTGGAGGCCGGATGAACCGAGGCGACGGTACTGCATGGATGCACTCCAATCTGAGCGGTGACTGCGGTCATGCTACGCCCCTGGACGATGCGACAAAGGACTGCATGTGGCGACGACGAACCTGAAAACCCGAGGCCTGATCGTGATCTTCATCGCGATCGCAGTCGCATTGTTGGCCTGGCAACTATGGCGCCTGCGCACGCCGGCGCCGGCGATGCCCGAACCCGACGCCATCCAGGCCGATATCGCCGACGACGCGCCCGAGGCGACCGACACCGCACCGGCCGCCGCCACGCCGCGCAAGATCCAGCCCGCCGCCGGCGACTACCGCAACCCGGCCCTGGCCGAGCTGAAGAACCGCGCCGACGCCGGCGACAGCCGCGCCTCCTGCCAGCTCGGCATGGAGCTGCTGCGCTGCACCGACCTGTCCGCCGCCGAGCAGGTGCTGGCCGCGGCCGACGACAACGCCCGTCCGGACATGCCGGCCGAGCAACGCGCCTACATGAGCAAACTCGAAAACCGCGCGCGGCACATGGTCGCCGAATGCCGCAGTGCGCCTGCCGATGCCTGGAAACAAGGCAACCATTACCTGCGCCAGGCCGCCCTCGCCGGCGAACCCGAAGCGATGTACCGCTACGCCCGCGGCGACTCGGTGCTGATCGACTACTCGCGCATGGGCACGCCTGAGTTCGACCGCTGGCGCGCGGAAGCCGGCAACATGATGCAGCTCTCGTTCGAAGCCGGTTACCTGCCCTCGGTGTTCGACCTGATGGTCGGCTACAGCGACAACTCCTCGCCGATCACCGGCCTGATCCCGAACGACCCGACCAAGGCCCGCGCCATGCGCCTGCTGATCGGCCGTCTCTCCGGCAAGCCCGCCGACCGCCCGGAAGCGCGCCATGCCACGCTGGAACCGGCCGCCGTCGCCCTGGCCGCGCAATGGCAGCGCGACTACTTCCCGACCCTGAAACCGCCGTT
Organism: Lysobacter sp. 22409; assembly: GCF_052045105.1. Taxonomy (NCBI): domain Bacteria; kingdom Pseudomonadati; phylum Pseudomonadota; class Gammaproteobacteria; order Lysobacterales; family Lysobacteraceae; genus Lysobacter; species Lysobacter sp. 22409. The sequence goes on from NZ_JBQEOE010000046.1 coordinate 47,210, forward strand.
GCAACGCATGCCGCGCGTGATGCCGGCCGGCTTCGCCTCGTTGTATGCGGACGAGAACGTCGAGAGCCCGTGTTCGCAGTGACCGCGTTTGTTGCGGTCGGTGCATTTGACGCCGACATGGATAGGCGCCGCGATGGCTTGGGGCGCATCGCTCTAACCAAATCAAGATCTAGATCAAACGCGAAAAGCTTCCGCCACTAAAGCGGCGGGTTACTTTCTTTTGTCTAAAGCAACAAAAGAAAGGTAACCAAAGAAAAATGCTT
>NZ_JBQEOE010000047.1:0-43064 GCF_052045105.1 Lysobacter sp. 22409
TAAAGCGGCGGGTAACTTTCTTTTGTCTAAAGCAACAAAAGTCCGTCTGGATTCCCTTCGGTCAAAAGTCACCAAAGAAGCTGCTTTTGCTTTGAATCACAGGCCCGCACGAGCGGTGTATCCGCGGGGATTTTTCATACGGGACATCCCTGTCCCGATGAAAAACGGCGCGCATCCTTGCGCGCCGCCCTCCGGGTCTTCGATTGCCTTCGCGAGTGCGCGGCGACGCACAACAACCGCAAAATCTTTACGGCAACGGCAACGGCAACGGCACGCTCGGCAACTGCCGGCCGGAAACCATTCATGCACTACAAAGAAATCAACGAGCTCGAACTGCTCGGCGGATCAACGCGCCGGCGGTTGGCAGGAGTCGCGGACGATCAGGTGGGGGCGGACGCTGGCCGCCGCCAGGGCCGAAGCGGCGGCCGGCTCGGCCAGCAGCATCGAGGCGGCGATACGGCCCATGTCGCGGATCGGCAGGCGTACCGAGCTCAGCGCAGGCCACAGGCGCGAGGCCAGCGGGCTGTCGTCGAAACCGATCACCGACAGCTCTTGCGGAATGCTGATGCCGGCGCGTAAGGCCACTTTGTAGACGCCCGCGGCCATCTCGTCGTTGCCGGCGAAGATCGCGGTCGGCCGCCGATTGCCGGCCAACAGGCGCTCGGCCGAGGCGACGCCGGACTCGAAGGTGTAACCGGCTTCGACGACGCGCTCGCGCGGCAACTCGATGCCGCGCTTGGCCAGCGCCTCGACGAAGCCGGCGGTGCGCTCGTGCGCCGAGCGATAACTGCTCGGGCCGGTAATCAGGGCGATGTCGCGGTGGCCGAGCGATTGCAGGTAGTCGGCGGCCTCGGCGGCACCGTCGCGGTCGTGGGTGATGACCATGCGCGAGGCCTGGTCCAGCGAGACCGAGGCGATGCGCGAATAACGGCAGTCGATCTCGGCCAGCATGTCGGCCAGGGCCTGGTCTTCGGATACGCGCGGCACCAGCATCACCCCGTGCAGCTTCTGCTGTTGCACGAAGCGGCGCACGCCGTCGATGTAGCCCGGACTACGGCTGTCGCAAGGGTGGACCACCAGCTCGAAGCCCGAATCGCGGATCGCATCGAGCGCGCCGTATTGCATGTTGACGATGTATTGCGCGGTCGGGTTGTCGTAGACCATGCCGATCAGGAACGAACGACGGAAGGCCAGGCCGCGGGCGAACGGATCCGGGGTGTAGTTGAACTCCCGCATCACCGCTTCGACCCGGTCGCGGGTTTCCTTGTGCACCAGCGGCGATTGGTTGATCACCCGCGAGACGGTCTTCTTCGACACTTCGGCCAGGCGCGCGATGTCGTTGATCGTCTGCGCCTTGCCGGGCACCGCGCTCGCGCTCTTGGCCGGCGGTGCGATGCGTTCAGTTTTCTTGCGCGGCGGCATGGACAAGGCGAGGGGCACCGAAGGAATAGGGGGATTCTAGCCCGCATCGCAGGCCGAGCGCGCCCGCGCCCGCCTGCGGCGGCGATCCGCGCTCCGTGCTCAATGCTTCAGCAAGGCCGGCAGCCATAGCGACAGTTCCGGCACGAAGGTCACCACCAGCAAGACGCCGAGCGCGGACAGCCAGAACGGCCAGATCGTGCGCAAGGTCTCGCCGATGCTGATCTGGCCGATGGCGGTGCCGACGAACAGCACCGAACCCAACGGCGGCGAAATCAGGCTGATGCCGCCCTTGAGGACCAGGATGATGCCGAAGTGCACCGGGTCGACGCCGATGGCCTTGGCCAGGGGCAGGAAGATCGGCGTGCAGATGATGATCATCGGCGCCAGGTCCATGAAGGTACCGAGCACCAACAGAATCAGGATCATCAGCAACAGCAGCAGGTTCTTGTCGGTGGTCAGCCCGGTCAAGGCCTCGACCGCGGCGCTGGGCACCTGCAGATAGGCCAGCAGCCAGCCGAACGATGCCGCCGAGGCGATCACGAACAGGATCATGCCGGTGGTACGGGCGGCGCCGGCGACCGTCTCCAGGAAATCCTTCCAGCGCAGCTTGCGGTACACCAGGGTGGTGACCAGCAAGGCATAAACCACCGCGATGGCCGCGCTTTCCACCGCGGTGAAGATGCCCGCGCGGATGCCGACGAAGATCAAGGCCACCAGCAGCAGCCCCGGCAAGGCCGAGACGAAACGCCGCAGCACGATGCCGAAGCCCGGAAACGGCTCGATGGCGTAGCCGCGCCGGCGCGCGATGATCCAGCAGGTCACCATCAGGGTCACGGTCATCAGCAGCGCCGGCACGATGCCGGCGGCGAACAGGTCGGCGATCGAGATGCTGCCGCCGGCCGAGGCCGAGTACAGGATCAGGTTGTGCGAGGGCGGCACCAGCAGGGCCACCATCGCCGCGGTCATGGTGACGTTGACGGCGAAATCGCGGTCGAAGCCGCGCTTGACCATCTGCGGGATCATCGCCCCGCCGATCGCCGAGACGTCGGCGATGGCCGAGCCCGAAACGCCGCCGAAGAACAGCGACGACAGCACGCTGACCTGGCCCAGGCCGCCGCGCAGATGCCCGACCAGGGCCGAGGCCAGGCCGATCAGGCGTTCGGAGATGCCGCCGCGCAGCATGATCTCGCCGGCGAAGATGAAGAGCGGGATCGCGATCAGCGAGGCGGATCCGGCCCCCGCGGCGGTCTGCTGGACCACCACGATCGGCGGCAGGCCGATGTACATCAGCGTCGCCAGCGCCGCCGACGACAACGAATAGGCGACCGGCACGCCGATCAGCAACAGCACGGCGAACACGCCGAACAGGATCGTGACTTCCATCAGGGGCTCCCTTCGATACGGGGCGACGGCGCATACACCTGCACGATGCGTTGCAGCGCGAACACGGTCATCAATGCGCCGCCGATCGCCATCGGCGCGAACGCGGCGCTTTGCGGCAAGGGGGCGCCGGCCATCGGTATGTCCAGCCCGTCGAGCAGCAGTTCGCCGCCCCAGAACGCCAATGCGGCGCCGATGATCGCGATCACCGTTTGCGACAGGGCGGTCAGGAACCGCCGCAGCGGTGGCGGCACGACATGCAGCAGGATGAAGAAGCCGAAGTGCGAGCCGCGATGCACGCCGGCCGCGGCGCCGAAACTCATCGCCGTGTTGAGCAGGATCAGTGCGACCGGCTCGGTCCAGCCGGGCGAATCGTTGAGGACGTAACGGGCGAACACCTGTATCGCCTGCACCGCCACCATGCCGACCAGGGCGGCGCCGGCGACGGCCACGGCAAGCGCGGCGATACGGTCCAGCATGCCGCTGGACGTGGAGGGCAGGACCTGCGGATCGACATCGCGTGCTTCATTCACGGGTAGGGCCTCAAGCCAGTGAGCGTACGTCGCGGTACAGCGCTTCGAGCGCGGGCACGCGGTGGTAGTCGTCCAACAGCGGCGCCACCGCCTTGCGGAAAGCGGGCAGGTCGCAGTCGTTCATGCGCACGCCGGCCTCGATCAGCGAGCGCCGCGCGACCGCCTCGGATTCGTCCCACAGGCGTCGCATCACCGCCACCGAGGCCCGGGCGATCTCCAGCAGCAAGCCGCGGTCGCGCAGAGCCAATGCGTCGTGACTGCGTTTCGACATCAGCAGCACGTCCGGCGCATAGGAATGCTCGCTCTGCGACCAATGCCGGGCGGCCTCGAACTGCCGGCTCGAATGAAAGCTGCGCAGGTTGTTCTCGGCGCCGTCGATCAAATGCGTCTGCAGGGCCGAGAACACTTCGCCGTAGGCCAGGGGCGTGGGGTTGCCGCCGAGCAGGCGGATCATGCGCATGAAGATGTCCGACGACGGCACCCGGAACTTGAGCCCGCGCATGTCGGCCGGCGTGCGGATCGGCTGGCGCACGTTGTAGAAGCAGCGCGCTCCGCAGTCGTACATCGCCAGGCCGACCAATTCGCGCGCAGCGAAGCCGCGCAGCACCTGCGCGCCGACCGCGCCGTCGAGCACCCGGCGCAGGTGCGCGACTGAGTCGAACACATAGGGCAGCGACAAGACCTGGGTGAGCGGAAAGGCGTTGTTGAGCGCGCCGCTGTAGACGCGGGTGATGTCGATCGCGCCGAAGCGTGCCATGTCGATCGCCTCGGACTCGCGGCCGAGCTGGCCGGAGTGGTACATGCGCAGGCGCAGACGTCCGCCGGTCGCCTCCTCGAGTTGGCGGCCGATCCAGTCGACCGCGGCGACGGTGGGATAGTCCTTGACGTGGACGTCGGTCGCGGTGAGCACGCGTCCGTCGTCGCCGCTGCCCCACGAGGTGGAAGCCGCGCTCGCCGACAGGCCGGCGGCGCCGAGGCCGAGCAGGAACTTGCGTCGCGTGGTCATGGCAGGCTCTCCATCGTCGCGGTGGCGGTGGCGGTCTCGCAGGCCAGGCGGCCCCAACGACCGAAATCCACGCAGGCGGACTGACCGGCGAGGATGTCGTGGATGCCGGTGGCTGCGCCAGTGGTGACGTGCATGCCAGCGCTGAGCGGATAACCGCGCCGCGCGCAACGCCCCAGGGCGAAGGCCAAAGCCGCCAACGGCCCACCGGGTATGGAAGCGGCGCCGCCGGTTCCGACCGAGCGCTCGTCGATGAAGCTTTCGCAGGTCAGTTCGCGATCGTCGAGGCGGCGCCAGTCGGCGATCGCCGGGCCGACAATCAGCCCGGCGTTGTTACCGAAATCCGACACCACCACCGCCGGGCCAAGTCGGTTGATGGACGCCAGGGGGCTGCCGGCCAGTTCGATGCCGATCGAAAGGGAAGCGACCAGTTCCGCGGCTTCGTCTTCGCTGTACTCGGTCTTGCCGACAGGAGCATCGCTGCCGAGGGTGAATACGTATTCGGCCTCGATCGCGGCGAAGCCATGTTCGATCACCGGGAAACGGCCCGTTTGTCCTGCCGGGACATTCTGCACCGCGCCAGCGAAGATCGGGCCGACCAGGCGGTCTTCGCCGAGCGTGGCCTGCCAGGCGTCCGGAATGCGCCCGACCTTCCAGCCCGCGACGGCTTGCCGCCATAGCGCGATGGCCTGGTCCTGGACCCGGTAGCCGGCGTCTAGAGTCTGCGGTTGCAGGCCTGGATAGGCCGCAAGCGCCTTCGCCTGCCAGCGGGCCCGCACCAGGCGGATCGCGATCGCCAGCTCGTCGCGCTGGTCATCGAACGGGTGTGTTGGCATGCCTGAACGGTCCCCCGGGGGCTCGATTGTGCGTCCGGGTGTTGTATAGGAAACCGGTGTCATTGACAATCCGGCGTATGCTCGGATCAGACCTGGGAGGGCGCGATGGGGAGTGGCGAGGTGGGGCAAGGCATCGACGGCAAGGCCGCGGGGATTGATCGAACCCGCCATCGCGACGGAGGCCGGCGCAGCAATCGGCAAAACGATCGGAGCAGGGCGGTGCGCAGTGTTCTGCTCGCGATGTTCGCCGCGATCGCCGGCATCGCGACGGCGCAGACATCGACGAATTCCGCCGCCGATTTCGCCGCCGACAGCGCGGCGCGGGCCCTGGCGTTCCCCGGCGCCATGGGGTGGGCGGCGCATACGCCGGCAGGGCGCGGCGGCAAGATCCTGAGGGTCACTACCCTGGCCGGCGAGGGCCCCGGTTCGTTCGCCGAAGCGGTGGCGACGCCGGGCCCGCGCATCGTCGTTTTCGAGGTCGCCGGCGTGATCGATCTGGCCCGCAAGGAACTGCGCATCAGCGAGCCTTATCTGACCATCGCCGGCCAGACCGCGCCGCAACCGGGCGTCACCTTCATCCGTGGCGGCCTGACCATCGCCACCCACGATGTGGTCGTGCGCCACATCCGGATACGGCCCGGCGAGGCCGGTCTGGAAAAACGCGCAGGCGTGGATTTCGACGCCATCAACACCGTGCGCGGCGCCCACGACGTGATCGTCGATCATTGCTCGCTGACCTGGGCCACCGACGAAAACCTGTCGGCCTCGAGCACGCGCTTCGCCGGCGAAACCGAGGCCGAGTGGATGCAGGCGGCCTCCAGGCGCATCACCTTCAGCAACAACCTGATCGCCGAGGGCCTGGCCAACGCCACCCACGGCAAGGGCGAGCATTCCAAAGGCACGCTGATCCACGACCACGTCAACGAGGTCCTGATCGCCGGCAACCTGTACGCGCACAACTACGAGCGCAATCCGCTGTTCAAGGGCGGGGCGCGCGGCCAGGTCCTCAACAACCTGATCTACGACCCGGGGCAGCGAGCGGTGCACTACAACCTGATCGCCGAGGAGTGGCTGGGCCACGCCTATTCCAGCGGCGAAATGGTGCTGCGCGGCAACGTGATGCGCGCCGGTCCATCGACCGAGGACGTCGCCTTGCTCATGGTCGGCGGCTCGGGCGCGCTGTCGTACTTCGCCGAGGACAATATCGCGGTCGACCGGCTCGGCCGGCCCTTGCCGCAAGTCGGGCGCTACACCACGACGCCGCTCGCAGTGAGCGAGATGAAACAGGCGCCGGCGCTGCCGTTCGGCGTGCGCCTGCTGCCGGCATCGAAGGTGCAGGACGCGGTCATCGCCGATGCCGGTGCGCGGCCCTGGGACCGCGACGACATCGATCGCCGCATCCTGGCCGACACCGTCGAAGGCCGCGGCAAGATCATCGACAGCGAGAACGAGGTCGGCGGCTATCCGAAGGTCGAGCCGACCCGGCAAGCCTTCGTCGCCGCGGACTGGGACCTGGCGACGATGGAGCCGTTGAAACCGCTGCCGCGTCGGGCGCCGCTGCGCTGAGGCGGCGATGCAGGATCCAGGGCGTCGCGACAGCTTGAAAGCGCTTGCAGGTGCCTTGGCCGGCGCTTGCTTGCCGTCCGCGGCGCTGGCAGCCGATAAAAGCGCGCCATCGGCGACCGGGGCGGCTAGCTTTGCGCATCCGGGCACCGAGACCCCGGTCGCCACCACCCGCAGCGGTCGCGTGCGCGGTTATCGCGACCGCGGCGTGCTGGTGTTCAAGGGCATTCCCTACGGCGCCGACACCTCCACGCGCCGCTTCATGCCGGCGCTGCGCGAGCGGCCGTGGCAGGGCGTTCGCGATGCGCTCGCACACGGCGCGTCGGCGCCGCAACGCAAACCCGACGCCCGCATCAGCGAAGACTGCCTGTACGCGAACGTGTTCACCCCGGCATTGCGCGATGGCGTCGCGCGGCCGGTGTTGGTGTATCTGCACGGCGGCGGTTACGACAGCGGCTCCGGCAGCAGCCCGCTCTACGACGGCGTGCGTCTGTGCCGGCGCGGCGATGTCGTGGTGATCACCCTCAATCATCGGTTGAACGCCTTCGGCTATCTGTACCTGGCGCAGCTCGGCGGCGACGACTACGCCTGGTCCGGCAACGTCGGCCAACTCGACCTGATCCAGGCCCTGCACTGGGTGCGCGATCACGCGGCCGAGTTCGGCGGCGATGCCGGCAACGTGACCTTGTTCGGCCAGTCCGGCGGCGGCGCCAAGATCGCCAGCCTGATGGCGATGCCTGCGGCGCAGGGGCTGTTTCACCGCGCCCTGACCATGAGCGGGCAACAGGTCACCGCGGCCGGGCCGCGTGCCGCGACGCAGCGTGCGCTACGCCTGCTCGATGCGCTGAAGATCGCGCCGGAGGGCCTCTCGCGGCTGCGCTCACTGCCGATGCAGGCCCTGGTGGAGGCGACGTCGCTGCGCGATTTTTCGCGTATCGAGGACACTGCTCTGTATTTCGGGCCGGTGCTGGATGCGAAATCTCTGCACCGGCATCCGTTCTATCCCGACGCGCCCGCACAATCGGCCGCGATCCCGATGGTGATCGGCAACACCCGCGACGAAACCCGCGCCTTCCTCGCCGGCGATGCGGCCAACCTCGCCCTGGGCTGGGACGAACTGCCGGGCAAACTGCGCGAGCACCAGTACGTCGACCTGGACCCGGACACGGTGATCGCCGAGTACCGGCGCCTGTATCCCGGCTACACGCCGTCGCAGATCTTCTTCGCCGCGACCACCGCCGGCCGCTCCTGGCGCGCGGCGATCATCGAGGCCGAAGCCCGGGCGCGCCAGGGCGCACCGACCTGGGTCTATCAACTGGATTGGGGTTCGCCGCTCGATGGCGGGCGATGGGGCGCCATGCATACGCTCGACATCGCCCTGGTGTTCGACAACACCGGCCAAGCCGGCTCGCGCACCGGCGACGACGCGCAAGCTCGGGCGCTGGCGGCGCGCATGAGCGATGCCTTGATCGCCTTGGCGCGGCACGGAGACCCGAACCACGACGGCTTGCCGGCCTGGGCGCCGTACTCGTTGCAGCGGCGCGAAACCCTGTTGTTCGATGCGCAGCCGCGCCTGGTCGAGGATCCGCGCGCCGGCGAGCGCAAGCTGTATGAGCGTGTGCCGTTCGTGCAGCGCGGGACGTTCTAGCCTCGCAAAGCCGTGCCCGGTCGAGCCGCTGCGGCCCCGGTCGGAACCGGCCGCAGGCATCGTGCCGGCGGCTTGAGCGATGCGCTCAAGGGCAGGCCGAGCAGACGCAGGCCATCGGCGACTTCCGCGGCCATGCATCGTGCGCCCTGTGGCGAGAAATGCGTGTCGTCGCGCAAGCCTTCGGGGTAGTTGCCGTGTTCGCCCGCTTGCAGCCACAGGAACAAGGCCTTGGAGCCCGCATCGCCCCATGCGCCGAGCACGGCCTGACTGCGCCGCTCCATGTCGATCAGCGCCACCGCGCGTTCGGCGGCGACTTGCCGGACCAGGCCGGGATAGTCGCCATGGCTGTCAAGCACTGCACCGGCCCGGTCGAAGCGGCGCCGCGCCACCGGCGTCAGCAGGATCGCAGTGGCGCCGCGCTCGCGGACCTGATCGACGAAACCTTCGAGGTTGCGCCGGTAGTCGGGCGGCGGGGTGTAGCGGTCGGCCTTGTGCCTGGATTGGTCGTTGTGGCCGAACTGGATGAACACGTAATCGCCCGCGCCGACCTCGTCGAGCAGATCCTGCCAGCGTCCTTCCTCGATGAAGCTGCGCGTGCTGCGACCGTTCATGGCGCGATTGTCGAGCCTGATCCGGCCGGGCTGGAACTGCACCTCGAACGCCTCGCCCCAACCGGTCTCGGGGCGTTTCTCGGCGCGCTTGATCGCCATCGTCGAATCGCCGGCCAGGAACACGGTCGGCACCGGATCGGCGCAGGCAGCCAGCGGCCACAAGGCCAGGCAGGCAATCAGCAGCAATGCACGCATCGACGCACCGATGAGAAGGTTAAGGGCAGGGACGAGCTGGAGAGTTCTGCGCGGCCGTCGCAGCCGGTGCGACTCGTACGAGCGAGCCGCACCGGTTCGCGTCGCGAAGCGACGCCTTACAACTTGAAGCGCAGGCCGAGGAAGTACTGGCGCCCGGTGTGGTGATAGACCGAGACGCGATCGGCTAGGGAATCGACCCATTGATCGTTGTATTCGTCGGTCAGATTGAGGCCTTCCAAGGTCAGCTCCAGCTTGTCGTTGATCTTCCACGAGGCCGACATGTCGATGGTGGTCGTGCCCTTGGTGCCTTCGACGTCGGCGTTGTTACGGCCCGGCACCGTGGTCAGGTAGTCGTCGCGATAGGCCGCCGAGACCCGTGCGCTGAAACGTTCGCCTTCGTAGTACAGGGTCGCGTTATAGGCGTTCTTGGACAGCCCGACCAGGTCGGTCTTGAGCGCCGAGGCGCCGGCGGCGGTGACGTACTGGATCTTCGAATCGACGTAGGTGTAGTTGAACTGCACGCCGAAATCGTTCCAGAAGCCCGGCAGGAAGCTGAAGGGCTGTTGATAGCTCAACTCGACGCCGCGCAGCTTGCCGCCCGGCGTGTTGACCGGGATGTTGAACTGGAATTCGTCGGTCGGCAGCGCGCCGGTCCCGGCCAACAATTCATTGGGCAGGCCGGAGGTGTTGTAGGGGCGGATCTCGCGCGAGGTCTGCACGAAGCTGTCGATGTTCTTGTAGAAGAACCCGAGGCCGAGCAAGGCCTCTTCGGCGAAATACCATTCCAGGCCCAGGTCGTAGGTCTTGGCGCGGAACGGGTCGAGCAGGGGGTTGCCGCCGGCGACGACGCGGTTGCCGCCGCTCACGCTTACCGTCACGCCCGGGGTCAGATTGGCCAGGCCCGGCCGCGACATCACCTTGGCGGCGCCGAAGCGGATCAGGAAGTCCGGGGTGATGTCGGCGACCAGGTTCAACGAGGGCAGGGTGTCGTTGTATTCGCGCTCGACCGTGGTCAATACCGGCGTGGTGCCGGCCAGGGCAAAACCGGTCGAAGACTGCTTGGTCTTGACGTGGCGCACGCCGAAGTTGCCGCTGATCGGGATCTCGCCCAGGTTCGTCGAGAAATCGGTCTGCAGGTAATAGCCCAGGTCCTTTTCCTCGACGCTGCGGTTGTTACCGCGGGCGCTGGCCACGTCGGGCGAAAGCGCGAAGGTGCCGGAGTTGCTGTAGATGTCGAACAGCCGGTCGAAGGCGCCGATGTCCGGGATCAGCCAGCGCGAATCGTTGGCGCCGCCGACGCTGGTGCCCTGCAGGGCGACCGAGCGGGTCAGGTCGGCCAGATTGGTGCCGGCCGGCAACGACGGCACGGCCAGCTCGGAAACACGACGCATCTCGCGGCTGTCGAACTGGTATTTCTTCGACTGGATGCCGCCCTTGAGCTTGAAGCCCGGGGCGAGGGTCCAGCGGAAATCCAGTTGCCGGTTATCGAAGGTGTTTTCCGAGGCCTGGGGGCGCAGGCGGATCTCGGACACGCCGTTGGCGAAGCTCCAGGCATTGGGGTCGTTGACGTCGAAGCCGTTGTCGATGATCGGCAGGCGACTGCTGTCGCGATAATCGTAGACATAGCCCTGCGCGTTACTGCGGTCGAGGGTGATCGTGGTCTGGATCGGGTTGTCGAATTCGGACTTGGCCCGGCCGATCTGGCCGCTCACTGCGAAGTCGTCGCTGAACTTGTGTTCGCCGTAGAAATTGGCCTGGCTGAACTTCGTGCTGAGCTCGTCGTAGCGCGCTTCCGAGCGCACGTCGACGTTGTTGAAGCGGCCGTAGACCAGGTTGCCGCGTTCGTCGACTTCGCCGTCGAGGACCACGGTCTGCGGCTTGCCGGTGCCGGTGCGGCTGAAAGAAATGCCGTTGAGGAAATTCTCGGTACGGGTCGCGTCGAACTTGGCGTACAGCAGGTCCAGGCCGAGCTCGGTCTTGTCGCTGAGCTTGAATTGCAGGGCGCTGGTGATGCCCAGGCGTTGTTGGTCGTGCTCCATCACCCCGTAACGCGGGATACGCGGATGGAACGTGCCTGGAAGGCGGGCAGCGGCGAACGGCGAACTCGCGGCGAAACCGCCGCTGCTCGGGCCGTTGTCCCAACGCACGGTGCTGTGGCCTTCCTCGACCAGGCGCCGGTCGGTGTAGGCCACCGAGAGCAGGGCGCCGAAGCGGCCATCGGCCCAGGTGTTGCTGATCAGCGCGGTGGCGCGGGGGTCGATGTCCTTGGACAGATCGTTGAAGCCCAGTTGGCCGCCGGCGACGAAGGTCAGGCCGTCGTAGTCGAAGGGCCGGGCGGTCTGCAGGTCCACGGTGGCGCCGAGCGAGCCTTCCTCGACGTCGGCCGAGGCGGTCTTGCGCACTTTCAGGCTGTTGAACAACTCCGAGGCGAAGACGTTGAAGTCGAAACCGCGGCCGCGATTGGCGCCGCCGGAACTGTCGGTGCCGCCGGCGGTGGTCAGCGCCTCCATGCCGTTGATGCGCACGCGAGTGAAATCCGGGCCCAAGCCGCGCACCGAGATCTGCCGGCCTTCGCCGGCATCGCGTGCGATCGAGACGCCGGGAATGCGCTGCAGCGACTCGGCCAGGTTGAGATCGGGAAAGTCGGCGATGTCCTCGGCGACGATGGCGTCGACCACTCCGACTTCCTCGCGCTTGATGTCCAGTGCCTGCTGCAGGCTGGCGCGAAAGCCGGTGACGACTACCGCATCGAGATTCTTGGCGTCTTCAAGCGGCGCTGATTTTGACTGAGCCGCCTCTGCCGGAACCGATTCTGCCGGAGCCGCTTCGGCACCGGCCTGGGCCGATTGCGCCGATTGCGCCGATTGTTGCGCATACCCTGTCGATGGCGACATCGACAGCCCCAGCGCGATGGCGGCGGCGAGCACGGTAACCGGTGTCTTTCTGGTCTCTAGTTGCACTTGCATTCCTCTCCCCTTCCGAAGGTGCCAGACCGCTCGGGAACCGGTCTTGACGGGCTTGCTGCGCCTGATATGGTGTCCCCTGAACAAAAATGACACCGCTGGTCAAAACCCTAACAAAAGCTTGACCGAACAGCATGCTGCGGTGCGCAAACGCTTATGGGAGGCCGGTCACGATCGGCCGGTGGATCATTCTGAAGGGGGTGGTATGAGCGGACGAGTCGTATGTTTCGGCGAGCTGTTGCTCAGGCTCGGCGCGCCCGGACGCCAGCGGCTGTTGCAGTCGCCGCAACTCGAGGTGCATGTCGGCGGCGCCGAGGCCAATGTCGCCGTATCCCTGGCCCGGTTCGGGCACGAAGCGGTGATGGTCAGCCTGGTGCCGGACAACCCGCTCGGCGACGCCGCACGCGGCGAACTGCGGCGACAGGGCGTCGACACCCGGGCGGTGCTGACCGGAGTCGGGCGGATGGGCCTGTATTTCCTCGAAACCGGGGCGATACAACGGCCCAGCCGGGTGCTTTACGACCGCGCCGGCTCGGCGTTCGCGATCGCGGGGACCGCGCCCTACGACTGGCCGGCCTTGCTCGCCGGCGCCTCCTGGCTGCATTTGTCCGGCGTCACGCCCGCACTCGGCGAACGCGGCGCGGAAGCCGCCATCGTCGCCGCGCGTGCCGCCCGCGATGCCGGCGTCCGGGTCTGCTTCGACGGCAATTTCCGCAGCTCGTTATGGCAGGAATCGAAGTGCAACCCCGCTCCGATCCTGCATACCTTGATGAGCCTGGCCGACCTGGCATTTGCCGATCACCGCGACATCGCGGTCGTGCTGGCAGCCAAGGCCAGCGGAGATTCCGGCGGCGACGACCCGGCCGCCGCCGCGCGGCTCGCGTTCGAGGCCTTCCCGAACCTGCAACGGCTGGCCTGCACCCGGCGCGAGCAACGCGACGTCGATCATCACCTGTTGTCGGCGTCGCTGTTCCATCGCGACGGCAGCGCTGTGCATACCGCGTCCCGGGAGCTGCATGGCATCGTCGATCGGATCGGTGCGGGCGATGCCTTCGCCGCCGGCTTCCTGCATGGCCTGTTGGACGGGATGAGCGACGAAGACGGCCTGAGCTTTGCCTTGGCCGCAGCGAGCCTGAAGCATTCCGCGCCCGGCGACTTCAACCTGGTCAGCGCCCAGGACGTGAACGACTTGATCGCCGGCGGCGGCTTCCACGTCCGTCGCTAGGATGGCCTGAGCACCGTCCTAGAGAGCAGTGCGGGGCCGCGCCTGCGAAACAGGAGTCGCCCGGTGCGTCCGGGCGACTTTTTTATCGGCTACCGCAGGGGCGGTCGGGCACGGCACCGAGGCGGCCGCCCGGACCAGTCGGCTCTAGCGGCACGGATCGGCGAGCGCACAGCGGCCACGAAGCGATGTGATGGTCGCCTCGGTGAGGCGCATCGACAGCGGCAGCGCAGCCAATGGGTCGGCCATGTCGTTTACCCCACAGGTAATGGCCAAGCCCTGCGCTCTGACTATCGTGGCCGCATGAACGCGATCCGACCCGTAGGCGAACTCATCCGCGACTGGCGCCAGCGCCGTGGTCTCAGCCAGTCGAACCTGGCCGAGCTTGCGAATACCTCTGCGCGCCATATGAGCTTCATCGAGACCGGTCGCTCGCAGCCGAGCCGGACCATGTTGATGCGCCTGGCCGACCGCCTCGACGTGCCGCCGCGCGAACGCAATCTGCTGATGCGGGCTGGCGGGTGGTCGGCGATCTATTCCGAGGGCCGCATCCAGGACGACCCGGCACTCGAACCGGCGCGCGAGGCCGTGGAGCTGGTATTGCGCGGCCACGAGCCGTACCCGGCGATCGCCGTCGACCGCTACTGGAACTTGTTGGCGCGTAATCACGCGCTGAGTGTTTTGCACGACGGCGGCATCGCCCCGTTCCTGTTGCAGGCACCGCTCAACGTGCTGCGTCTGAGCCTGCACCCACAAGGCTTGGCACCGCGGATTCTCAATCTGGGGTCATGGCGTGCGCATCTGCTGCATCGCCTGCGCCGGCAGGCCGAAGCCACCGCCGACCCAATGCTTCGAGCCTTGCATCGAGAGCTCAGCGATTACCCCGGACCGGCGGCAGAGGCGCTCGCATCGGCCGCGCACGGCTTCGTCGTCCCCCTGCGATTGCGCGCGTCCTGCGGCGTGCTGTCCTTCATCAGCATCACCACGATGTTCAAGAACCCGCTGGACCTGAGCCTGTGCGAACTGGCCGTCGAGACCTTCTTGCCGGCCGACCCGGCGACGGCGCAGTGGCTGCGAACGAGCCTGCTATCCAGGCAGGGGCCACAGGCCGGCTCGGAGTCGGAGCCGCAGCCTTAGTCCGTTGTGGGGCAGGGCGGCGCAGGCCCATGCATGGTCTGCTCCGGGGCGCAGGCGCAAAATAATTCCTCTCCGCCGCAGCGGCGGACCGACATCCCGATGGGCGAAGCGAAATGGCGAAGCGGTTGCGGTCGATCTTGTGGGGGCTGGCATCGCTGTTCGCCTTGCTCGCGTTCGCGGCGTGGTGGCTGGTGCGCGGCAGCCTGCCGACCCTGGACGGGCGGTTGGACCTGGCCGGGCTTTCCGCCGCAGTCGAAGTAGAGCGCGATCGCGATGGCGTGGTCACCATCGATGCCTCCAACCAGTCCGACGCCGCGCGTGCCTTGGGCTACGTCCATGCCCAGGAACGCTATTTCGAAATGGATCTGATGCGGCGCACCGCCGCCGGCGAATTGGCGGAGCTGCTCGGCCCCTCCATGCTCAAGGCCGACCGCAAACATCGGATCCATCGTTTCCGCCATCGCGCCAGGCTCCACTCCGAGGCCTTCGCCGGCGGTCACGCGGAGACCTTGCGTGCCTACACCGAGGGCGTGAATGTCGGCCTGGCACATCTGAAGGTGCGGCCGTGGCCCTATCTGCTGCTGGGCCAGGCGCCCCAGCCATGGCGAGCGGAGGACTCGGCACTGGCGGGGTATGCGATGTACGTCAATCTGCAGGATGCCTCCAACGGGCGCGAGGCCGCGTTGCGTTCCGCGCGGCCGCACCTGCCTGCGGCCGTGTTCGATCTGCTGATGCGCGACGGAACCCGCTGGGACGCACCGATGCAGGGACAGGCCCGCGGCGACGCCGTGTTGCCGGATGCCGACGCCGTGGATCTGCGCAAACTGCCGGGCCCGGTTCGGCCGCGCCCGGCCCCAATCGACAGCAGCGGCACGCCCGGCAGCAACAACTTCGCCGTCGCCGGAGCGCTGACCGGCGATGGGCGCGCGATCCTGGCCGACGACATGCACTCCAGGCTGAGCGTTCCCAACGTGTGGTTCCGGGCGCGGCTGCGTTACGGTCACGAAACCGGGCGGGTGGACGTTTCCGGGTTCACCCTGCCGGGCTTGCCGGTGGTCATCGCAGGCAGCAACGGCAAGGTCGCCTGGGGGTTCACCAACGGCTATGCGGACACGCTCGATTGGGATCCACATTGCGGGGGCAAGGAGGCGAGCAGCTGCGCCGCGTTGCTGCAACGCAAACCCGCGGTGGAAATCATCCGGGTCAAGGGGCGCGACCCGGTCGTGCTGCGGGTGCTCGATGACGAACGCGGCCCCTTGATCGTCGATGCGGTCGGCCAGCCACCGATGCAACTGCATTGGACGGCCTATCGCCCCGAAGGCCTCAATCTCGATCTGGCGACACTTCACCACGCCCGCGACGTGCGCGAGGCATTGTCCCAGGCCCGCACGGTGGGCCTGCCCACGGCCAATCTGATGCTGGCCGATCGCCACGGTCGGATTGCCTGGACCCTGATCGGCCCGACGATACCCGCGCATGACTCCAGCGATTGCCGATGGCCCGGCACCGAGCGAGCGTCGAGCGAACGAGCGGCGACAAAGGCCGGCCCGGACAGTTCGATGCAGAGAAATTGCCCGGACGCCTCGGCCGAATCCCCTGAACCGCCTTCCATCCCGCCCTTCATCCCGCCCTTTATCATCGACCCGCCGGACCATCGCCTGTGGACCGCGAACAACCGCACCCTGGATGCCGCGTCGCTGAACCGGATAGGCGATGGCGGCTATTCGCACGGCGCACGAGCCGGGCAGATACGCGATGCCTTGCAGCAGCGGCGAACTTTCGCCGAGCCCGATCTCCTGGCGGTCCAGCTCGACGACCGGGCGTTGATGCTGACGCCATGGTGGGAGTTGATGCAGGCCCAGGCGCGTCGTGGCCGCAGCGATTCCGCATTGGCTGCAATGGCCCAGGCGGCCGCTCGCTGGGAGGGACGCGCGAGCGCCGACTCGGTGAGTTACCGCTTGGTACGCGCATGGCGGCTGGCGGTGCATGCGCGCATCCTCGATGGCCTGACGGCACCGGCCCAGGCGAGGATGAAGCAGCGTTTCGTCATGCCGCAGTTGCCGCAGTTCGAAGGCGTGGCCTGGCCCCTGGCCACGGCCCAGCCGAAGCATCTGTTGTCGAGGCGCTATCCGTCCTGGGAGGCGCTATTCGAGGATGCGGCGCAGGAAGTACGGCAGGAGTTGTCCGGCCAGGGAGCGCTGGCGCAGCGCACCTGGGGCGAGCGGAATACCGCGGCGATATGTCACCCCATGGCCTCGGCCGTACCGCTGCTGGGCAAGCGCCTGCTGTGCATGCCACGCGATCCGCTGCCGGGCGACAGCGGCATGCCGCGCGTGCAGGGCCCGGCCTTCGGTGCCACCGAACGCATGGTGGTCTCGCCCGGACACGAAGACTCGGGCATCGCCCACATGCCGGGAGGGCAAAGCGGGCACGTGTTCTCGCCGTTCTGGGGGCGCGGGCACGACGATTGGGTGCAGGGGCGACGCTCGCCGTTCCTGCCGGGTGCTGCGGTCTACACGCTGGTACTGACGCCCGAACGCAAGCCTTGACGGTCTGGCGTCCGGCCCGGGCCGCCGCAACGGCCCGGTCATCGGCTGGCCGATGACCCGGAATATCGAGGGCATGTCGAATCGACGATTCCTCGTTCGTCTAATCCATAGATCGGTCGTTTTGGATGGCCGACGACGGCGCTGCCGATCCAGTCCCCGATGAACCGGCACATCCACCCAATACTTTCACCGAACCAATAAAGGAGCCCCTATGTCCCTGTCTCATTCCGGTTGTCGATCGCTGGCCGCGGCCGTGTTGACCGGCTTGGCGCTGTTCGCCGCGCCCACCGTCACCGTACTCGCGGCGGAACCGTCGCAAGTAGCAGCGCCCGCCAAACGTGCCGCCATCGTCAAACGCGACGACCTGGCCATTCACTACGACATCGTCGGCGACTTGAAATCAGCCAAGGCCCCCCTGCTGGTCCTGCACGGTGCCTATATGTCGGCCGATACCATGGCCGCCATCGTCGATCGTTTCGCCCGCACCCGTCCGGTGATCGTTCTGGATCAACGCGGCCACGGCCGCACCGGCGATGGCCCAGGCCCGATCACCTATGAAGCCTTGGCCGACGATGCCGCGGCCGTGCTCGACGCAGCGGGGGTGAAGCAAGCCGACGTCTTCGGTTACTCGATGGGAGGCGGCGCCGCCATCCAGCTCGCCATCCGTCATCCGGCCAAGGTCGCGAAACTGGTCACGGCCTCGGCGGGCACCCGCCTGGACGCGACCTACAAGGAAGTGTTGGCGGGCATCGGACATATCACCCCTGCGGTGTTCGACAACACGCCGATCAGGAAGGAATACGACCGGCTCGCGCCCAGGCGAGAGGATTTCCCGGTGCTGGTCGAAAAACTGAAAGTGCTCGATGCCACGCCCTTCGACTGGGGCAGCGGCATGAAGGCGCTGAAGCACAAGACCATGATCGTCATGGGCGACTACGACATCATGGGCCCGGAACACGGCGTGGAGATGTTCCGCATGCGCGGCGGCGGCGCCCCTGCGCTAGCGGCGCAAGGCTTTTTGTCGGCCCCGCCGCCGGCCCGCCTGCTGGTCCTGCCAGGCACCTCCCATATCGGCATCATGGCCGAAGCCGAGACCGTCGTGGCCGCGACCGTGCCGTTCCTGGACGACGCCACACCGCCGATGCCGGCGGGGTTCTTCTGAGGGCGGATTTTTCATAGATGCGACGCGGCACGGGTCGCGGCTCACGCCGCTCCTACGCAGAAACCGGCCATGCGCCGCGAGACCGCTGCAACGCGGTCGCGACTCGCGTCGCTCCTACCCTTTGAGCCGTCGTGGCTGCAGGATTGCTGTTTCTGTTTCTGTTGCTGTGCGTCGTGAAACACTCGCGAAGGCAACAGAAGACCCGGAGGGCGGCCTGCAGGGATGCAGGCCGTTTTTCATCGGGACAGGGATGTCCCGTATGTAGAGCCCTGCGACGGCATCGGACGCGCGGGCCTGTGATTCAAAACAAAGCATTTTTCTTTGGTTACCTTTGACCGAAGGGAATCCAGACGGACTTTTGTTGCTTTAGACAAAAGAAAGTAACCCGCCGCTTTAGTGGCGGAAGCTTTTGGCGTTTGATCTAGATCTTTATCTTGCGGCAACGAGACGCCGCGAGACCGTTACAGCGCGGTCGCGGCTCACACCGCTCCTACATTGGAATGGCCGCCGCCTCCTAAGGCGAAGTAACCCTCGCCATCGCGCCGGCCATAAGCCGACGCGACAGCCGGAGCCGTGGTCAAGGCATCACAACGCCGCAGGCTGCTGCTGCGTCACGCAATGCACCATGCCGCCATTGCGGTACAGATTGCGCACATCGATCCCGACGACGCTGCGGCCCGGATAGAGCCGTTGCAGGATCGACTTCGCCACGGCGTCGTTCGGGTCCTTGTACTCCGGCACCAGCACCACGGTGTTGCCGACGTAGTAGTTCACGTACGAGCCTCGGTAGCCAAGCTTGTAGCCATAGCTGGTGACGACATCGCGCGCGGTCAGCGGCAGTTGCACGAAATCATAGGGCGCGCCGTCGATATCGGTGGCCCTATAAAGGCGGTCGACGTCGCCCGCCGGCAGGCCCCAATGACTCAAGTCGCTGCGGCTCATGGTGACGATGGCATGCGGCGTGCCGAAACGGGCGAAGCCGTCGATGTGCATGTCGGTGATGTCGTCCTTGCCGCCGGGCGCGCCGTCCAGCCAGATGAACTTGTCGACGCCGAGCTGGTCGGCGAGCACGGCCTCCAGTTCGGCCTCGGTGATGTCCGGGTTGCGGTTCGGTTCCAGGATCGAACTGCGGGTCGCCATCAGCACGCCGCGCCCGTCGGTCTCGATCGAACCGCCTTCCAGAACCACGTCGTTGAGATCGACCCGCGCCATGCCCAACTGCCCGGCCACGGTGACCGGAACGGCGTCGTCCTTACGGTAAGCCGCATCGAAGCCCCAACCGTTGAAGCCCCAGTCGGTGATCTTGAGTCGGTCGTTCGCGTCGTAGACGAAGATCGGGCCGTTGTCGCGCACCCACACGTCGTCGGTCTGGCGGATCAGGAAGCTCACCTTCGCCAGGGACACCCCGGCGGCCGCCAACTTGTTGCGAACGCGCGTCTGTTCGCCGGCGTCGTAGACGATGATGTACACGTTCTCGCTGCGCACCAGTGCCTGGGTCATGGCGATCCAGGTCGGCTCGATCCGGTCGCGATAGGTCCGGCCATAGGTATAGGCATGCGGCCACTGCAGCCAGGTGCCTTCATGACGCGCCGTCTCGTCCGGCATGTAGCCCGACGCCGTGCGGGCGTGGGCGGCGCCGGCAGTCGCCAGGGCGACGGCCAGCAGGGCGCCGGCCATGAGCTTGTGCCAGCCCGGGACGGGCAGGGCGGATGGGTTCGAAAACCGCGGATCGGCTTGCATTGCGATGGTCTCCAGGCCCCGGGCGGGGCGTCTGGAGCGGCAATCTACGGGGCGAACCTGACATCCAGCTGATACCAGGTCAAAGCTGGAGAATCGCCCGGGCGCCTCCGCCGGCGCGGTTCTCCAGGCGCAGCCGGCCGCCATGCAGTTGTGCGATGTGCTGCACGATGGACAGGCCCAGCCCGGAGCCCGGGCTGGCGGCACGGGCCACGAACGGCTCGGTGAGCCGCTGCATCAGCTCGGCGGGGAAACCGCTGCCGCGGTCTTCGACGACGACGGTCCGGTCGCGAACAGTCACCGCGACCGGCTCGCGCGTCCCGTCGGCCGCTGCATGCGCCAAGGCGTTCTCGACCAGATTGCGTACCGCGATCTGCACCAGCCGCGGGTCGGCGCGGATCACCGACTCGCAGGCATCCAGCGACACCGAACCGTCCTCGGGCAGGACCGCCTCGACCAGCAGATCGAGACGAACCTCTTCGTTCGCGAGTTGGGCGTTCGCCGAATCGAGTCGCGCCAGCAACAGCAGTTTGTCGACCAGGCCCGCGGTCTGCGCGGCGATCCGATTGACGCGGCCGAGCGTCTGCGCCGGAGGCGCCTCGCCGGCGTCGGCCGATTCGCAAAGCGCCAGCAGGCCGGCCACCGGCGTGCGCAACTCGTGCGCCGCCGCGGCGATAAAGCGCTCCTGCATTTCGAACGATTGCACGACCGGCCGCAGCGAACGGCGGGCGAGGGCGTTGCCGACCAGCACGCCGACCGCGGCGAGCACGGCGACGGCCAGCAAGGTCCAGCGCACGAAGGCGGCCTGTGCGGCATCGCGTGCGCCCGGATCGGCCAGCACCAGGATCGCGGCGATGGGCCGGTCGGCATGGTCGTAGGTGAGCTTGGCCTGCAATCGATAAGACCTGCCGCGACGATCCCGCCCGTCCTCGGCGAAGTCGCCGCGGCGCAGGACCGAGGCGGCCAGGGCGGCGGGCGAAGCCGGATCGAAACGGGGCTGCCCAGGCTGCAGCAGTATCCGGTCCGGCGGTCCGGGAGCGATGACCCAGACGTCGCTGCCGGCATCCAGCACGCCGGGCTCTTTGCGCAACACTTCATCGTGGAAGGCGCCGCGCTCGTCGAACCAGGTGAGTCCGTATATCGCCGTGGCGCGAAGTTGCATCCGCGACTCGAAGTCGAGTTGACTGAGGCGCGCATGCACGCCGATGGCCACGATGCACAGCGTCGCGACGCACAGCAGCCAGGCCAGGGTCCAGCCTGCGGTCAAACGCAAGTGGAGGCTGCGCAGCGCCCGCTCACGGCTTGCTTGCGGCATCCGGCTCTTCCAGCAGATAGCCGGCGCCGCGGATCGTGCGCAGCAGCGCAGGAGCGCCGAGCTTGCGGCGCAGCGCCGCGACGATCACTTCCTCGGCGTTCGAGGCAGGCTCCTGGCTTTCGCCCCAGCACGCGGCGATGATGTCGCTGTGCGAGACCACGCGGCCGGCACGCTCGGCCAGCAACTGCAGCAAGGCGAACTCTTTCGGGCGCAGCGGCAACAGCACCCCGCGGCGCCTGACCTCACGACGGCCGAGGTCGACCTCCAGATCCGACACGCGCACGATGCTGGGGCGGATTTCGCCGCTGCGGCGGGCGATGGCCGATATGCGCGCCATCAGCTCGTCCATCGAAAAGGGTTTCACCAGATAGTCGTCGGCGCCGTTCGCGAAACCCTCGATACGGTCTTCGACCCGGTCGCAGGCAGTGAGAAACAAGGCCGGCGTCGACACGCCGCGTTCGCGCCACTGCCGCAGCAGCGACAGGCCATCGCCATCCGGCAGCAGTCGGTCGAGCACGAAGGCATCGTAGGCATACGAGCGCACGAACGATTCCGCCGTACCGCGATCGGGCGCCTCGTCGACCGCATGCCCGTGCGAACGCAGGCGTCCGGCAAGGGCCCGGCGCAAATCGGCTTGATCTTCGAGGACGAGCAGGCGCATGGCGTTAGGCTACTACAGGCCGTCGGCGCGGATCGTGGGGCAGCACCGGCCTGGGCCATGGTCGGTCGAGAAGCTCGCCAATTCGGCCGTGTCGATACCCACCCTGGCAAAGCGCAGCCGATTCGCGGACGCTGCGGTGCCGCGCCCCCCGGCAGTGGCAGCCACGGTTGGGCCATCCAGCCTGAATGATCGAGCCTGGACAATTGCGATGGTTTGCCATAAGAGAGGACCGTGGGTGCTGCGCTAGCGCTATCTGAACCAAGCAGGGTGCCGAAGCTGCCCGCTATCGCCAGCGGGGGCGACGACATCCCGGCCAAGGGGGTCGCTTGAATCAGTTGAAGATCGACACAAGGCTCAGGTTGCTGGTCGCGGTCTCGTGTCTGTTCGTCATGATCGCGGGGGCCGCGGGCATCGTCGGGCTGCGCAGCGTGATGCAGCGGCTGGACACCGTCTACGAAGACCGGACACTGGCCCTTGGGCACCTGTCCGCGGTTCTGGAAAGCGCCCAGGCCCTGAGGGTTCATCTCCACGGCGAGCTGCCGGCGGCCGAGTCTTCCTCGTCCAAAGCGGGCGCGTTGATTGGTTTGCGCAGCGAACGTTGGCGCGACTATATGGCCACCCGCATGACCGCGGAGGAACGGGGGTTGGCCATTCAGGCCGATCGGCAAGTCGGCGTGTTGGTGCGCGACGCCGACGCAGTCGTCCTTGCCGGCCGGCGTCGAGGCGAGCCGGATTCCGAGACGGCCAGGTTCGGCGCATCCCTGGATGCGCTCATCGCCGATCTGCATCGTTTGATCGAACTGCAACCGCGAGTCGCCAGGCAACAGCAGCGGGCGGCTCGGCAGGACTTCGTAGTGGTCGTCGCGGTCATTACGATCTCGATCCTCGCGTGCCTGTTGGTCGGCATGATGCTGTCGTGGCTGCTGATGCGGGCCTTGCGCAAGCAGCGATTTTCGCAGCGACTGATCCAGGAGGTAATCGACGAGTATCCGGCCATCGTCTTCGTCAAGGATATGCTCGGCCGCCTGATCCTCACCAACCGCGCTTATGAGCGATTCTTCGCTCTTGCGCGCGGCGCAGCGCTTGGAAAGACCGACTTCGACATCATTCCGCGCGACGCCGCCCTGCGGGTGCGCGCCAACGATGCCGAAGTGCTGTCGGCCGGCCAGGTCAAGGAAGTCGAAGAAGAAGTGCTCGGAGCCGACGGGCCGCGCATCTTCCAGAGCACCAAGTTCCCCTTGACCGACGATGCCGGAGTCCCTCATTCGATCTGCGGCATCGCCGTCGACATCACCGATCGCCGTGAAGCCGAAAAATGCGCCGATAAAGCCACCGAGCAATTGCGTGCGCTATGGGATCGATCGCCCGACTGCTATCTGTTCATCACTCACGAAGGCATCGTCGATGTGAACGAAGCGGCGGTGAAGTTATACGGCGTGTCGTCGAAGACGGATCTGATCGGTCGTCGCCTGTCGGATCCGCTGATCACCCCGGCGACTCAGCCGGGCGGTCAGGACAGCATCGAGCTGGGCAACAGGACGCGCGCTTTCGTGCTGGGGCGGCTGGTGAGCGGGGGCGATCCGCCGCTGCCGGAGGGCCTGACCGCACACATCGAAGGCGATGTAGTGCACGTGCAGTGGCAGCATTTGCGCGGCGGCAAGACGCCGTTCTTCGCCGAAATCGTGATGCACGGAATACAACTGCGCAATCAGGACGGCGTGCTCGCGATCGTGCGCGATGTGACCCGGCGCAAACTCGCGGAAGATTCGTTGAAAGAGAGCGAGGCCTTCAACAAACTGCTGTTCCAGGGCTCGCACCGGGCGATGGTGGTCTACGACCCCGACGGCGCGGGCTTCATCGACTGCAACGAAGCCGCGGTGAAGGTGTATGGCTATGCCCGCCGCGAAGAACTCCTGGGCAAGACGCCGCTCGATGTATCGGACCCGACTCAGTACGATGGGACCGACTCGGCGACGGCCATCGAGCATTACGATCAAGCCGCGCTCACCAAGGGCATGGAGACCTTCGAGTGGCGGCATCGGCGGCCGAACGGCCAGACCTGGGATGCCATGGTTCACTTGATGGCCTTCAGCCATCGCGGCAGACAGATACTGCAGTTCACCCTGGACGACATCACCGAGAGCCGCCGCGCCGAAGCTGCATTGCGCGAGAGCGAGGAGCGCCTGAGCCTGGCCATCGAGGGTGGCGATCTGGCGACTTGGCAGTACGACATGAGGACCGGGTTGTTGACCGGGTCCGACCGGAATTTCTCGATGTTCGGCATTCCTCAGGGGACGCCTATTTCGATCGAGGCGTTCTTCAAGCTGGTTCACCCGCATGACCGCGCGCACTTGCAGGCCGCGGTCGACGATGCGCGGCGGGCCGGACGCCTTTCGGTCGAATACCGCGTGGTCTTGCCGGGCGGCAACACGCGCTGGCTGACTACGCGCGGCCGCGTGTACTCCGACCTCGACGGTGCTCCCTTGCAGGTCAGCGGCACGACCCAGGACATCACCGCACTGGTGCGGGCGCAAGAGGATCTGAGACAGGCCAAGGCCATGGCCGATGCGGCCAATGCGGCCAAGAGCCAGTTCCTCGCCAATATGAGCCATGAGATCCGCACGCCGATGAACGCCATTCTCGGCATGTCGCATCTCGCGCTGAAGGACAGCGCCGACCCGGGACAGCGCGCCTACCTCGACAAGATCCAGCGCGCAGGCCAGCACCTGCTCAGCATCATCAGCGACATCCTGGATATTTCCAAGGTCGAGGCCGGCAAGCTGACCATCGAGCAATCGTACTTCACGCTATCGCAGCTATTGGGCGACGTCGCGAGCGTGGTCGGGGACAAGGTGGAAGAAAAGGGGCTGCAGATCCAATTCGATGTGGCGTCCGACGTGCCCGCGGCGCTCATGGGCGACCGCTTGCGTTTGGGCCAGGTGCTGATCAACTACGCCACCAACGCGGTCAAGTTCACCGACCGTGGCGGGATCCGGATATCGGTCGGAGTCGATCAACGCGATGAGCGCGATATGCTGCTGCGTTTCACCGTACGCGATACCGGCATCGGCTTGGACCTCGATCAGGTCGGTTTGATATTCGAGGCGTTTCAGCAGGGCGACAGCTCCACCACGCGCAAGTACGAGGGCGCCGGACTTGGCCTGGCGATCTGCAAGAACCTGGTCGAGCTGATGGGCGGCGAGGTGGGGGTGGACAGCGAGCTCGGCCGAGGCAGCACCTTCTGGTTCACCGCACGATTGGGGCGCGGCGAGTTGCAGCTCAACGCCGAGGAACTGCCTGCGACGGTACGGGGCCGGCGCATCCTGGTCGCCGAATGCCATGGCGAACTCTCGAGAATGTTGACCGGCCTGGGGTTCACGGTCGCGACCGTCTGCGACGGCAGGAGCGTGCTGGCCGCTTTCAAATCGTCGGTGGAATCCGAAAGACCGTTCGATGTCGTGGTCCTGGACCTGGATATCCCGCGCCTCGAGGGGCCGTCGGTCGTGGAACGCATCAGAGCCTACGCACCGTCGCGGACGATCCGTCTCATCGCGGTTGCCAGCGCCAAGCGCATGGAGTCGGTAGCGCAGACGGGAGACGTGGGCGGTGTGCGGCTGATCAAGCCGATCGAACCTTCGCAGATGATCGATTCGGTGGTCGGCATGATCGGAGCCTCCGAAGAAGAGGCTTCCGAGGGGCCTACCCAAGAGGAGGGCCGGCACTGCGCGCTCATCGGCAAGCGCGTGCTGCTGGTGGAAGACAATGATTTCAACCAGGAAGTGGCGCGGGCGGTCCTGAGCGATGCCGGACTGCGGGTCGACGTGGCCGACGACGGCGCCATCGCGGTGGGCATGGCCCAAGCCCAGGCTTACGACATCATCCTGATGGACATGCAGATGCCGGTCATGGATGGGCTGACCGCGACCCGGGAAATCCGCCGGCTGATGCCGCAGCCCAGAGTCCCGATCCTGGCGATGACGGCCAACGTGATGCAGGAAGACCGCAAACGCTGCGCCGATGCGGGCATGGACGACTTCGTCGCCAAACCGATCGACCCCGACGAATTGTTGGACCTGTTGGCCGAATGGATCGGCAGAAGGTGACGCCAACGGCAGATGCTGCCGCCATCGCGCCGGCAGCGCTCCCCGGCACGCCACTTCCACGTGGCAACGGGTATCCGGGCTGCCTGGCCAAGCATCGGCAACACCCGGTTGGCGGATTCGCAGCCGCGCCGTGGCCGGCGCATGGGCACTGGCGACGGGGATCGCCTAAGAATTTTCCCAATTCAAATCGTGATGCTCATCGCATTAGTATCCGCTCGAACTAAGAATTCGCTGACAGGCGGGTCGGAACAAAGCCGACCGTCGCTTGCACCGGTGAAGGCGATGCGGGGCACTTAATCCGATCGGAATCGATCGCGACGATTCGTCGTTCGGTCACGAGCGTTCCGCCTTGTCTGCTGCTTCTATGAAGAATGAAGAAGCATCGCCGCAGCGAGACGCCGGGCAGGGCTGCACCGGCTTCCGCTCATTCGATGGATGCCGCAATGAACGTGAACTACGAGATCGCCCCGCGCAGAAACCCTGCGCTGATCAGCTTCTCCGAGATGCTCGCGTTCGTCGCGGTCGTGAACGCGACCAGCTTTACCGGCGCCGCGCGCCAGCTCGGCACTTCGAAATCCGTCATCAGTCGCCGCATCAGCGAGATCGAGCTGCAGCTCGGAACTCAACTGATCGATCGCAGCGGCAGCAGGATCAGCGTTACCGACGTCGGCAATGCCTACTACGAGCGTTGCGTGTCGATCATCGAATCGGTGGAGGCCGCCAACGATCTGGCCGCCGGCTTCAACGGAGGGATCCACGGCACCTTGCGGGTCTCGGTGCCGCATTGCTACGGCGCGCAGGTGTTGGCGCCGCTGTTCAACGAATTCGCTTCGATATACTCCGGCCTCAGGATCGACCTCGGCGTCGAAGAATGCGACGCGGGCGGCAACGGCACAAACTATGATTTATCGATACGCATCGGTCACCTCGCGAACTCGAGCCTGCTCGCCAAACGCTTGGGTGCGACGCGCTCTTGGATTTGCGCCAGCCCCGAGTACCTGGCCGCAAGAGGTACTCCGAAACTCCCGGGCGAACTGGCTTATCACGACTGCCTCGTCAATTCGGGCAACGGGACGTCGGCTGGATGGCAGTTACTGGTCGAGGGCGAGCTGAGGACGGCCCGCGTTCGCGAACGCATCCGCAGCCCTTGTTGCTTCCAACTGTTACAGGCCGCGCGCTCCGGTCTGGGTTTGGCTTTGTTGCCCGACTATGTGATTGCCGATGCGATAGCCACCGGTCGATTGAAGGTCGTCATGCCCGACTGCGCGCCGCCCGCCGGCCCGGTGTCGTTGGTGTATCCCTCCAGCAGGCGATCGTCGCTAAAGGTACAAGCGCTGATCGGGTTCCTCAGCGAGCGGCTCGCCCACGACAGCCTCGTTCGCGCGCCGATCGCGCTTGCATGATGCAGGGCTTGCGAAACATCGCAGTCGATCGCAAGGCCGAAGCAGCGATGCCGATGGATCGTTCGGTGCGATCAAGATCGCATCCCGCGAGCGTTCGCGAACGGTCAACCCGATGTTGTCGTTGCGGGACTATCTGCGACTGCGATCGCCGCATAGAGTGGCCCCGCACTCGATGAGCAGTTCTTGCCATGCCCCCGGCGAGGGCTGTTCCTGATTCGGACTCCTCTGCAGGCATCGAGTGCACTGGCCGCGTTCCAAGGATGTCGTGCACGGTCAGCGCCCGTCGTGATGACGGCCGGTGAGCAGACGGGCGGGTGATGTCCG
Source organism: Lysobacter sp. 22409 (assembly GCF_052045105.1). Taxonomy (NCBI): domain Bacteria; kingdom Pseudomonadati; phylum Pseudomonadota; class Gammaproteobacteria; order Lysobacterales; family Lysobacteraceae; genus Lysobacter; species Lysobacter sp. 22409. Next base: position 27,768 of record NZ_JBQEOE010000047.1, read on the forward strand.
CATAGGCGCCCCGTTCCGTCTCGCTCAAGTCTGCGCAGATACGCTCATTGATCCCAGGGTAGGTGGCGCACGGACCTAGCCTGGGTTCGCAGGAACGCCGACCGGATGCGTACACGCCCATGCGATCAGTTCGCTCAGTTCCATCGGACGCCCATACAGGTAACCTTGGCCCAGATGGCCACCGAGTTCGCGCGCCAGCCGATCCTCCTGATCGGTCTCCACGCCTTCGACGGTGACGGTTTGACCGAGGCTAAGGCCCAGTTCGATGGCGGACTGCAACAGGACGCGCCCGTGCTCGCTGCGCGGCCCGGCGGCGACGAAGCTGCGGTCGATCTTCAACTCCGTGCTCGGCAGCTGCATCAGAAACTGCATCGTCGCCGCGCCGGTGCCGTAATCGTCGATGGCGACCTTGAAGCCGCGCAGGCGAGAGCGGATCAAGGCCTCGATCACATGCGCCGGCTCCTTCATGAGGTGCGTCTCGGTTACCTCCAGGGTGTAACGATCCGGCCGATCGTCGGCCGCGGCGACGATCTCCGACATCCGGTCGATGATCGACAGGTTGTGCAGGTTATGCATCGATACGTTGAAGGCGAGATTGATGTCGATGCCGTTGCGCATCAGTGCGGCGCGATCGGCCACCGCCCGGGTAAGGACGGCCAAGGTGAGCAGATCGACCAGGCCCGCGTTTTCCGCGGCCCGCACTACGTCCGACGGTGGAACCGCACCGAGCTTCGGGTCCTGCCAGCGCAACAGCGCTTCGGCACCGACGAACGAGCGCTTGCCCAGTTCCAGCTTGGGTTGATAGGCCAGATGCAACGCGCCTCCGTCGATGCCGCCACGGATGGCGTCGCCGTCGATCGCCACGTCGGGCGCGTCCTGCCACGAGCGGCCTTCCGCCGGACGATATCGCGCCAACACCGTGGTCAGGGACTGCAGATCGACCGGTTTTCCCAGCACCCCGAGTATCGTCAAGCCTTTGGCTTCGGCGAACTGCCGGCTGACGTCCAGCACGCGGGAATCCTCGCCGCTGAGCAGGATGACCGCGGGGTGGCGCGACAGCGCGGCAACATGGCTCAGCAAACGGATCCCGTCCATGCCTGGCATGTTGAGGTCGCATATCAGCAGGTCGAAGGGGCGGGCCGCCAACCGTTCGAGGGCGAGCTCGCCTTTGTCCGCGGTTTCCGGAAGCAGCAGCCCGGCGTCGCCGAGCAGCGCGGAGATGATCTCGAGCATCACCGGATCGTCGTCGACGACCAGAGCCCTCAATCCGACCGGGTACGGCGAGTTGGGCAAACGTGGTCTCCGTCATGGACAATCGCGACGAGTTGTCTTAGAACGCCAGCATATGCGCGCAGCGATCAAAGAACGGACGACTTGCCTATATCATGCACCGTTCTCAACCTGGGCGGGAGGCGGATTCGGATTGCGATGAAGGCCTCCAATTTCGAGCCCTTGAGCCGTCTTTTGCGAGGCGATACCGCCCGGGTGCGCAGGGTGCTGGATGTTTTCGCCCGCTGTACCGGCGAGGACCTGCAGCGACTGGACCGGGCCTGGGCAAGCCGCGACTGGGCGACGATCGGGGCGCTGACGCACAAGATGAAGTCGGGCTGCCTGCAGATCGGCGAGACGGCCGCAGCACAGGGGTTAGCCTCGATCGAACGGGCGGTGTCCGCCGGCTCTCCGGGCGACTGTCTCGGACAAACATTCGCAAGCACGCGAGACGAACTGGATAGGGTGATGATGCGCGTCCTCGCGTACCTGGCGTATCCGGATGAGGCGGGTGAAACATGAAGGCGAACGCGTTGCCGGCAAGGATACTGATCGCGGACGATCACCCGATCATCATCGTCGCGCTTGCGGAAATGCTGAAAACCGCGCTCGGCCAGGACCGCGTTCTGGTCGATTCGGTCACCGACAGCGACAGCCTGCTGTCCCGTTTGCAGGCCGAGTCCTGGGAATATCTGGTCCTGGACCTGCGCATGCCGGGTCGATTGAACAGCGCCCCGCTGCTGCAGGCGATCCTGACCGCGCAGCCCTCGCTGCAAGTGGTGATCTACACCGGAGAGGAGCACCCCTGTCTGGCCCAGGCGCTGCTGGATCTCGGCGCCCGCGCTTTCGTTTCCAAGGCCAGCGGCCCGCAAGTGGCGATCGACGCCATCGGCGCGGTCGTGGCTGGAAACAGTTATGTCGACCCACTGGTCGATCTCGATATCGCGCGCAAGCATCCATGGCACCAGCTCACCACGGGCGAGCGGACGGTGATGATCGCCTTGGCGCGGGGCGAGAACCTGCAAGCCATCGCCATCGACAGCAATCGCAGCTACAAAACCGTGACGACGCACAAATACAACGCGTTGCGCAAGCTCGGCTTGAGGTCCAAGGACGAGCTCGGCCACTATCTCGAGCAGCATGGGCTCGACTACCTGTTATAGAGATCGCCGCGCTCGGCCCGGACTCGCGCACGCCGCGCATGCCGCACCGATGGCGGCGCGATCGAGCTGCACTTCCTGAGGTCCGTGCATCACCTGCCGGCATTGCCGAGCACTAAGATTTTTCCTAATTCCCGCCGCCGGGCCCTGCATTCATCATGCTTCGGGTGCCTGGCAGGCCGGACGACGGACTCGTCTGGGCCCCAGGCTCATCGGCAGCGGACGCAGGCCCACTCATGTCCCCAGGAGCAGGCGATGACCGTCCATTTTCCCGAGCTCGCCCGACTGCTGAAAAACGACCAGCACAAAGTGCGGCGGGTGATCTGGGAGTTCTACCGTTCGGCGATCAAGGATCTGCACCGCCTGGAGCAGGCTGCGGCCGCCAATGAGTGGTCGACCGTTCGTGCATTGGCATGGCGAATTCAAGTCAGCTGTCTGCAGGTAGGCGAGCACGACGCCGCGGAAGCGGCGGCCGGCCTGACCCACACTGCGGGCGAGTGCTTCGCCGATGCTTATCGCCAGCGGCGGCCGCGAATCGTGCGGACCCTGGATCGCGCCGAGGAGTTCGTAGGACGCGGCATCGCCGAGCGGAAGTCGCCGCCCGATTCGCTTGGCGTCGGCAGCTTCAGGCACTGATCGCGTCCGTAGAATCTCGGCCGGCTGCGCACGCCCCGGACGAGGTCAACGGTGAAAGCCCGGTGCAAACGGCTTCGCCCATGCCGGTGCAGTCCGCGGCGATAAGGGGCTAAGCCGAGCGTAGCGGGCTTTCCTCGACGACACCGCGCCAGTGGTTTGCCGACACTTCCAAGCCCTTGGCTCTAAGACTTTTCCCTATTCCGGGGTCGCCGACCGCCTGCCTAGAATGTGATCAATGGCACGAAACTGATCGTGTCGGGGGTAGCGATGTCCGCACAGATGGGCGAGTTCTGCGAACTGCTCGAACACGACCCGGACAAGGTCCGGCATGTGGCACGGGTGTTCTACCGCGGCGTCGCGGCGGATCTGCAGCGGCTGGAGGGCGCCGCCGCGGCCAACGAATGGCAGGTCGTCAGCGAACTGTCGCAGCGCATCCACACCGTCTGTCTGCAGTTGTCCGAACACGATGGCGCCAAGGTCGCCGCGGAACTGCGTCAAGTCGCGGGCGAACGCTTCGTTGCCGCCTATGCCCGGCATCGGCCGGTCATCGCCGCGCTATTGAGCCACACCGAAGATTTCGAGCACTGAAACAACATCGCGGCTCCATCGGATATGGAGACTGATGGAGGGGGCTGTATGAATCGCTGTTCTGCACCATCTCGTTGCAGCGTCGGGCGCATTCCTATTCGACGCTCACCGAAAATAACGCTTTCTCACCGCGAGGATTGACGGTGGTTGGCGTTCGACGGTCGGCATCGTGTCTTGGATCGTTATTGATTTAAATTCGGCATGACGCGAGCTTTCGACGCTTGCCATTTTGCAAGTGTCGCAAGCTCGACAACAACAAGAGATTACGCCTGGCAGGGGAGGCCAGTGCCGTTGCGGTGCCGTGCATCGTGCTTTTGCTTGTCGCTAATTTTGCTCAGGCCGCTGCCGTGATCGCCGCACCTGACTCGCTGTAGCCGCACTTCGCCGACTTGATTCACCCTGGCGTGCCGGCCTCACCGGCCATCGACTTATCCGTATCTGCAAGACGGTCACCGACGTAGCCGACGGCGCCTCGTCCGTTATGCGCGGCGCACGCGACTCACATGGAGAAACACATGAACCGAATCTTCCGCATCCTCTGGTCGCAGGCACTGAACACCTGGGTGGTCGTTTCCGAGCTCGCCACGTCCCGCGGCAAGAGCGCGGGCGGGGTCGACCAGCGCAAGCGCGCGGGCGCGCTGGCGCTGACGCTCGACCGCGACGAGGTCGAGGGCACGCCGCCGGCGCGCCATTGGCCGTTGCAGCTAGGCGTGTTCTTCGCCTTGCTGGCGCTGTATGCGCCAGCATGGGCGGCAGACCGGTACTGGGATTTCAACGGCACGGCGGTCGGTAACGGCGGCAGCGGAACCTGGAACCTCACCAGTCCGTTCTGGAGCCCGAACAGCGACGGCGTCAGCGGTCCTTTCAGCGCCTGGAGCAACGCTGCGCTCGACGATGCGTTCTTCGGCGGAACCGCCGGAACGGTAACCCTGGGCGTGCCGATAACCGCTCACAATCTGACCTTCCTGAGCAACGGCTACACCCTCACCGGCAGCACCCTGACCCTGGCCGGCGCGACGCCCACCGTTACGACCAATGCCGGCGTCACCACCACCATCGGTTCGGTCATCGCCGGCAGCGCCGGCCTGACCAAGGCCGGCACCGGCAGCCTGTCCCTGAGTGGTGCGAACACGTTCACCGGCGCGGTCAATGTCAACGCCGGCAGCTTGACCGCGAGCGGCAACGGCGCCCTCGGCAACATCGCCAATGTCGTCAACATGGCCAACGCTACCCAACTGAGCGTGGGCACCACCGGGGGCGGTCTGGCAGGACGGACGGTTTCGCTCACCGGGACCGTCGCGATCTCCGGTGGCGGCGCCGGCAGCGGCTTCTATACCGGCAGCGGCAACGCCAATTTCTTCGGTTTGGCACTGACCAACAACTTCAGCAACTACACGGGCAGGACCACTTTCTCCAGTGGGGCCGCGTCCAGCTTCACCTCCATCGCCGACCTGGGCATCGCCAGTTCTCTCGGAGCGCCCACCACCGTCGCGAACGGCATCATTACCATCGGTGCTCCAGGCCAGACCAACGCCGTTCTCGACTATTTCGGCGATGGCGACACCTCCAACCGCGGCTGGCAAATCAATCCGCCGGCGGGTCCGAGCGGCGAGGCTGCGTATCTGCGCAACCGCGGGACGGGCACTCTGACCCTGACCGGCAACATCGCCCTGGGCGGCGGCTCGGGCAACTCCGCTCAGTTCCAGGCCTTGACCGCCGACATGGAACTGCTGGGCGTAATCAGCAGCAACAACGCCCGCGATGCCTGGTTCGTCGCCCAGGCAGGCCGCACCGTTCGCCTCGGCGACGCCAACACCTTCACCGGCCGGGCGGTGATCCGCGATGCAGGGCGGGTGGTGGTCAACACTCTCGCCGACCGCGGCGTCGTCAGTTCGTTGGGCGCCGGCAGCATCGTCAACCTCAGTGCGAACGGCACCCTGAGTTATACCGGTGCAGGTGCCAGCAGCGATCGCGATTGGCAGATAGGCGTCGGCACGCTCGCCAACGATGGCACCGGCGCACTGACGTTGAGCGGCTCGATGGCCCTCACCACCAACGCCACCCTTGCCGGCAGCTACACCGGCGCGGACAACGTCATTACCGGCGTGATCTCCGGCAACAGCAGCCTGCGCAGCGGCGGCGCCGCGACCTGGCTGCTCACCGGCGCCAATACCTACACCGGGACCACCATCGTCGACAACGGCGTATTGCGCGCCGGCACCGCTACCGCCTTCGGCGCGTCCGCTGCGGCCCAGGTCAACGGCGGCACGCTGGACTTGAACGGGTTCGACAGGACTTTCGACACGCTGTCCGGCACCGGCGGCACGGTCGAGCTGGACAGCGCCCTCCTGACTCTGAACGGTGCCACGGGTGTTACCTCGACTTATGCCGGCAGCATCACCGGGAGCGGCGGTCTGACCAAACTGGGGGCCAGCACCCAGACCCTGACCGGCGCCAGTACCTATACCGGCGCCACCACTGTCGGGGGCGGAACGCTGCGCCTGGATTTCAGCACCGCGGGAGGCCCGACCAGCGGCATCATCGCCGGCGCCTCCACGCTGAACATGATGGGCGGTACGCTCAACGTGACAGGCGCGGCCGGCGAAGCCAATACCCAGACCTTCAACGGCCTGAACGTCACCGCCAGCAACAACACCATCGGCGTCACCTCCGGCAGCGGCGGCAGCGCGACCCTCAACCTGGGCGCCATCAACCGCACCGGCGGCCTGATCAATTTCAACCTGCCGACCAGCGGCAACATCACCACCACCAACACGGCCCTGGGCGGCTGGGCGACGGTCAACGGCACCGACTACGCCAAGGTGGTAGGCGGCAACATCACCGCCTTCACCCTTGCCGACTACACCCAGAAAGACAATGCCGCCAATTGGCTCGACAACGAGTTCATCACCGACACCGCCGGCTTCTTCGGCACGGTGACCGGCACCAAGCAGCTCGGTGGACTGCGCTATACCCGTCCGGTGTCGACCACCGTGACCGTGTCGCCCGGCAACACTCTCGGCGTGGACGGCACCATCATCGTTGCGCCCACGGTGCTCAATACCAATCAGACGATCACCGGCGGACAGCTGACGGGCGCCAGCGGCGGCGACCTGGCGGTGCAGCAGAACAGCACCGGCAACTTCACCATCGCCTCGCAGATCGTCGACAACGGCGGGGCCACGGGTTTCACCAAGTCCGGTACCGGACTGGTCACGCTTACCAATGCCAGCAACAGCTACACCGGTCCGACCCGCGTGGTGCAGGGTACGCTGGCGGTCAACAACATCGGCAACGGCGGCGCGGCCAGCAGCATCGGCGCATCCGCGGCCGGTCCAACCAATCTGGTGCTGGAAGGAAGCACGCTGCGCTACACCGGCGGTACCACGACCAGCGATCGCGGTTTCACCATCGGCAAGTCCGGCGCGATCCTGGGTAGCGGCATCGAGGTGACTAATGCCGCGACCAATCTCACCTTCCAAGGCCTGTTGACCAGTGCCGACGGCGCCGATTTCACCAAGAGCGGCGCCGGTACGCTGACCCTGGCCAACGACACCAACAACAACACCGGCATCGTCACGGTCACGGGCGGCCTGTTGTCGGTCGATACCCTGGCAAACGGAGGCCAGGTCAGCGGCATCGGCGCGGGCACCAACGCCTCGGCCAGTTTGGTGCTCAACGGAGGCGGCCTGCAGTACACCGGCACGACCACCAGCATCAATCGCGGTTTCACCCTGGGCGCGAGCGGCGCTGGCATCGATGTGAGCGATTCGGCTACGACGCTGACAGTCAGCGGCACGGCGGTGGGGGCGGGCGCATTCACAAAATCTGGCGCAGGCACCCTAGTGCTGTCGGGTGCCAATACCTATACCGGCGCCAACAACGTGACCGGCGGCGTGCTGCGTGCAGGAACAGCGACCAATGCGTTCGGCGCCGGTGGCGCCATGAACCTGTCCAATACCGCCGGCGTGACCCTAGATCTGAATAATTTCGACAATATGATCGGCCCGCTCAACGGCGGCGGCGCCAACGGTGGCAACGTCACCCTCGGCTCGGCCACGTTGCGCATCAATGGCGGTAACGGCAATTACTCGGGCACGATCAGCGGCACCGGCGGCGTCTGGCGTTCGGGCGGCGGCGTACAGATCTTCAACGGCTGCAACCATACCTACACCGGCGCCACCACATTGCAAGCCGCCAGCCTGACTACCGACTGCCTGGCCAATGGCGGTCAGGCCAGCGGCATCGGTGCCTCCGGCAGCGCGTCGACCAATCTGGTGTTCAGCAACGGCAACTTGAACTACACCGGCGCGACCGTCAGCATCGATCGCGGTTTTCAGTTGACGGGCTATGCCGTCATCGACGTGACCAACGCTGCTAGCACGCTCGGCTTCGGTGGCCAGGTTACGGGCGGCGGCGAGATATACAAGGACGGCCCCGGCACGCTGGTGTTGTCCGGCAACAACGCCTACGGCGCCAACACACAAGTAAGAGGCGGCACCCTGCGCGCCGGCTCGGCCACGGCTTTCGGCACCACCAACGCCTTCGTGATGACCAATGGCGCCGGCGTACTGCTGGATCTGAATAACTTCAACGTCAACGCGGGCGCTCTGACCGGCGGCGGCCCCCTGGGCGGCAACATCGCCTTGGGCACCGGCACGCTGACTATCCGCGACGGCTTGAGTCAGATCTATGCCGGCGCGATCGCCGGCCCCGGCAACCTGATCAAGAACGGCCCCGGTCTTCAGACACTGTCAGGCTGCAACAGCAGCTACACCGGCACGACGACGATCAATGCCGGCGTGCTGGCGGTCAACTGCCTGGAGAACGGCGGGGTCAACAGCTCGATCGGCGCCTCCGCCGCCGACCCCGCCAATCTGACGCTCAGTGGCGGCACCCTGCGTTACGTGGGTACGGGCAGCAGCACCGACCGGCAATTCACTCTGGGTACCAGCGGCGGTTCGCTCGACGCGTCCGGCACCGGCATCGTCCATTTCGCCTCCACCGCGCCGGTGACCCTGGCGGGCGCCAACGTCGCCCGCACGTTCACCCTGACCGGCACCAACACCGGCGACAACCTGTTCGCCGCGCAGTTGAACAACAACGGCGCGGGCGTCACTTCGCTGACCAAGACCGGCACCGGCACCTGGCGCCTGAGCAACAACAACAGCACCTACACCGGCATCACCACCATCAGCGGCGGCGTGCTCAGCGTCGACCAGATGGCCGACGGCGGTCTGGCCAGCAGCATCGGCGCCTCGTCCGCCGCCGCCGCCAACCTGGTGATCGGCAACGGTTCCACCTTGCGCTACACCGGCGCGGGCGACAGCACCAACCGCCAGTTCACTCTGGCTCCCGGCGTCACCTTCATCGAGTCTTCGGGCACCGGCGCGCTGCAGTTCACCAACACCGGGCCGGTGACGCTGAGCGGCACCAACACCGCGCGCACCATCGCCCTGGGCGGCACCAATGCCGGCAACAACACGATGGGCGGCACTATCGGCAATAACGGCACCGGCGCCACCACCCTGGCCAAGAACGACAGCGGCACCTGGATCCTGACCGGAAACAACACCTATTCCGGCAATACGGTCATCAACAACGGCAACCTGGTGATCGGCAACGGCGGCACCACCGGCAATGCCGGCGTCGGCAACGTAATCGTGGATTCGCCGACGTCGACCCTGTCGCTCAACCGCAACGACACCTTCACCTTCAGCGGCACCCTGAGCGGGCCGGGCACGCTGGCCCAGATCGGCAGCGGCACCAGCGTGCTGACCTCGCCCGGCAACAGCATCGGCGCCACCACCATCGCCGCCGGCACCTTGCAGGTGGACGGCGGTCTGGCGACGGCGACGGTGGGCATGACCGGGACCTCCGCGCTGAGGGTGAACGGTACGGTGCAGGCCGCGGGCGGCACTCAGGTCGCGCTCAGCGGCGATGCCGGCGCTCAGAGCGTCACCGTCGGCACCGCCGGTACGCTGCGCGCCGCCGGCGACCTGGGCGGCGGTAACGACACGATCGCCCTTACCGGCATCCTCGATACCGGCACGGGCACGTTGCAGCTCGGCGACGGCGACGACACGCTGGTGTTGAACGACGGCGCGCAAATGCTCGGCGGCGGCGTGAGCACCTCCGGCGGAGGCACCGATACCCTGGTGGTCAACACCGCGCTCGGCTACGCCCTGGACGGCGGCAGCATCGACACCTTCGAAATTCTGACCAAGCAGAACACCGGCGCGCTGACCCTGACCGGCGATCACGTTTTCGCCGTCGCCACTGAGCTCGACGGCGGCACGCTCGATGTGGACGGCCGGCTGGAGACGTCGGCCCTGTCGATGGCCGACGGTACCGTGCTCGACGTGGACGGCATCGTCGAAGCCGCCGGCAACACGCCGACGGCCGTCAGTGGCAGCGCCGGCGTCAACACGATCGATGTCGGTCTCACCGGCACGCTACGCGCGGCCGGCGACCTCGGCGACGGCAACGACGCGGTGACCCTGGCCGGACTGCTCGGCACCGGCGCCGGCACCTTGGGCCTGGGCGCCGGCGACGACGTGCTGACGCTGCGGGACGGAGCGGTTATCGAGAGCGGTTCCGGCGGTGTGGACGCCGGCGCGGGCGGTAGCGACCGGCTGATCCTGGACAACGCCTCGGCGATGGTCTTCGACGGCAGCCAGACGGCCGGCTTCGAGACCTTGACCAAGCAGAACACCGGTACCGCCAGCATGACCGGTAGCCAGAGCTTCAGCGGCGGCGTCGCGATCGACGCGGGGACGTTGGATATCGACGGCACGCTGCAGACGCCGACCATTACCTTGGCCGACGACACCGCATTGGGCGTGGACGGCACGGTCGGCGGCAGCGTCGGCCCCGCCGCCGCGATCGGCGGCAGTACCGGCGCGAATACGGTCAGCGTGGGCGCGGGCGGAACGCTGCTGGCGAACGGCGACCTCGGCGCCGGCAACGACGTCTTGGATGTCGCCGGCAGCCTCGACACCGCCGGCGGGGTGTTCGCGCTCGGCGACGGCGACGACACCCTGACCATCCACGAGAACACCAACATCATCGGCACCGTCTCGGCCGGCGCCGGCAACGATACCTTCGACACCCATATCGACACGGTCGCCGACTTGGGCGCCGTGCAGGGCTTCGAGACGCTGAGCAAGACCGGCTCGGGCGTGCTGAACATCAACGGGCCGATGAGCTCGGATTTCACGGCGGTGACGGTCGCTGCGGGCACCTTGAACATCGCCGCGGCCGGCAGCGTGGTTCCCGCGCCTGGCAGCACGCTGGATACCACGGTGGCGAACGGGGCGACCCTGGTCGTCGACGGCAGCTACGGCTGCGGTGGCGGCAACGACACGATGACCGTGGCCGGCACCGTGGCCGGCACCGGCACCATCGACCTGTGCGGCGGCGACGATCGCCTGACCCTGCAGGATGGCGCGGTGCTCAACAACGCCATCGACGGCGGCCTGGGCGGCAACGACAGTCTGGTACTCGACAATGCCGGCCAGCTCGACTTCGATGCCGGCAACACCGATGGTTTCGAACTGTTGCAGAAAACCAACACCGGTACAGCGACGCTGACCGGCAGCCAGAGTTTCGCCGGCGGCGCGACGATCGACGGCGGCACGCTGGACGTGGACGGGACGCTGGAGACGCCGACCGTCGCCCTCGTCGACGGCACCACGCTCAACGTGGACGGGACCGTGCAGGCCGGTGCCGGCAGTGCGGCCGCGCTGACCGGCGATGCCGGCATCAACACTGTCCGTGTCGGCGCGAGTGGCACGCTGCTGGCGAACGGCGACCTGGGCGCGGGCAACGACGTGCTCGACGTGCTCGGCACCTTCGACACGGGGGGCGGCGTGTTCGCGCTGGGCGACGGCGACGACAATTTCGTGGTTCACGACGGCACCGTGGTGATCGGCACGATCGACGGCGGCGCCGGCGTCGATACCCGCACCTACGACATCAACACCAGCGCCGACCTCGGTGCGCTGCAGAACTTCGAGGGCGTGACCAAGAGCGGCACCGGCGTGCTCAATATCACCGGCCCGGGCGCCACCGACCTGCAGGATGTGCAAGTGCTCGAAGGCCGCCTGGACGTGCATGCGGGCGCCAGCATCGTCGCCTCCGCGGGCAGTTCGCTGAATGCCGTGGTGGCCGCCGGCGCCACATTGAACGTGGATGGCGCCTTCGGCTGCGGCAGCCAGGCGGACACTCTGAGCGTGTCCGGCACGGTCAGCGGTAGCGGCAGCGTCAATCTGTGCGGGGGAGACGACACCCTGATGCTGGGCGACGGCGCCGACATCGCCGGGCTGCTGAATCCGATCGACGGCGATGCCGGCGACGACCGGGTTGTGCTCGACAACGCCGGCCTGCTGACGCTGGACGGCGGCGACATCGCCAATTTCGAAGCGCTGCAGAAGGACAACGGCGGCGAGGCGCTCCTCACGGGCGCACACGGGTTCAGCAGCGGCACCGCCTTGAATGGAGGCACCCTGACCGTCGCCGACAGCCTGGATACGCCGACCCTGACGATGGGCGACGGCACCACACTGAATGTCGACGGCAGCCTGCAGGCGGCAGGCGGCGCCGCGACGGCGATCAGCGGCAGCGCCGGCAGCAACACCGTCAACGTCGCTGCCGGCGCGAGCCTGTCGGCGAACGGCGACCTGGGCGATGGCAGCGACGTCCTCGATGTCGCCGGCAGCCTCGACACTGACGGCGGCGTATTCGACCTGGGCGCGGGCGACGACACCCTGAGCATCCACGACGGCACCAACATCGTCGGCACGGTCGCGGCCGGTGCCGGCACCGATCTGTTGAACGCCGACATCGCCACCAGCGCCGATCTTGGTGCGGTACAGGGCTTCGAGACGCTCAGCAAGACCGGCGTCGGCGCGCTGAACATCAACGGCCCGGCGGGTTCGGACTTCGTCACCGTCGATGTGCTCGCCGGCAGCTTGAACGTCGGCGCCGCCGGCAGCGTGGTCGCACAGAACACTACCATCGCCAGCGGTGCGGCCTTGAACCTGGATGGCAGCTACTTGGGCACCACCGGCAACGACAGCTTCACCGTCGCCGGCACGGTCGCCGGCAACGGCGCGGTGAACCTGCTCGACGGCGACGACACGTTCACGATCCAGGACGGTGCCGATCTCTCAGGACTGAGCAATGCCGTCGATGGCGGCACCGGCAGCGATACCTTCGTCGCCGATCTGGCCGGCACGGCGACCCTCGGCGGGGCGATCGGCTTCGAGACCCTGACCAAGACCAACACCGGCACCCTGCACGTCGACGGTCCGGCCGTCTCGGCGTTCACCACCGTCAACGTCGACGGCGGCACCCTCGACATCGGCGCCGGCGGCGATATCGGCGGCGTCAACACCGCCACCGTAGCCAACGGCGCGAACCTGATCGTCGACGGCGCCTTCGGCTTCACTACGGGCGCGGACAGCTTCACCGTGGCCGGCAACGTCAGCGGATCGAGCGTCATCGACATGCTCGACGGCGACGATCATCTGATCCTGCAGGATGGCGCCGACATGAGCGGCCTGGCCACGCCGATCGACGGCGGTGCCGGCATCGACACTCTGACCGCCGACTTCGCCGGCAACGCAACCCTCGGCGGCGCCACCGACTTCGAGACCTTGACCAAGACCAACACCGGTACCTTGAACATCGACGGCCCGGCCGCGTCGGACTTCACCACCGTCAACGTCGACGGCGGCACGCTCGACATCGGCGTCGCCGGCAGCGTCAGTGGCGTAGCCACCAGCACGGTCGCTAACGGCGCCACCTTGAACGTGGACGGCAACTTCGCCGGCACGGCCGGCGGCGACACGATGACGGTGTCCGGTGCGATCGCCGGCAGCGGCGCGATCGCCTTCGACGACGGCGACGACACCCTGACCCTCAATGACGGTGCCGACCTGAGCGGCTTCGGCGGCGTGCTCGACGGCGGCGCCGGCGGCGGCGATACGGTCGTGCTCAATAACGCCGGGGCGTTGAGCTTCGGCGCCGGCAATACGGTCAACTTCGAATTTCTGCAGAAGGACAACGCAGGCATCGCGACCCTGACCGGCACCCAAAGCTTCAGCGGCGGCACCACCCTCAACGGCGGCGAGCTCGCGGTCGCCGGCGCGCTGAGCACGCCGACCGTGGCGATGAACGACGACACCACGTTGACCGTCGACGGCAGTCTGGACGCAGGGGCGGGCATCGCCGCCGCGATCACCGGCAGCGTCGGCGTCAACACGGTGACTATCAACGGTTCGGCTTTGGCCAACGGCAATCTCGGCGCCGGCGAGGACGTGCTCGACGTGGTCGGCACGCTGGACACCTTGGGCGGCACCTTCGCACTGGGCGACGGCGACGACAGCTTCGTCGTCCACGACGGCACCACGGTGCTCGGCACCATCGACGGCGGCGCCGGCCTGGATACGCGCGTCTACGACATCGATCTGACCGCAGACCTGGGTGCGTTGGTCAACTTCGAAGGCGTGACCAAGACCGGCACCGGCACGCTCAACATCATCGGCCCGAGCGCAACCGACTTGCAGGAGGTCAGCGTGCTCGGCGGTACCTTGAATATCGGCCCGGCCGGCAGCGTGGTGGCGACCGCAGGCAGCACACTGGCCACGGTGGTCGGAGCCGGCGCGACCTTGAACGTCGACGGCAGCTTCGGTTGCGGCGCCGCCAACGACACGATGAGCGTGTCGGGCACCGTGTCCGGCAGCGGCAGCATCGACCTGTGCGGCGGCGAAGACGTGCTGACCCTCGGCGACGGCGCCGCGCTCAACGCGGTCATCAGCGGCGGCGGACACGGCAGCGGCGACACGGTGGTGCTCGACAACGCCAACGCCTTCAGCTTCGATGCCGGCAACACGATCAACTTCGAGTTCCTGCAGAAGGACAACGCCGGCGAAGTCACGCTGACCGGCATCCAGAGCTTCAGCGGCGGCACCACGCTCAACGGCGGCATTCTGAGCGTGGCCGGAACCCTGCAAACGCCGACCTTGGCGATGGCCGACGGCACCACGCTCGCGATCGACGGCCGCGTGCAAGGCATGGCCGCGGGCCAGACCGTGTTGACCGGCAGCGCCGGCGTCAACACGGTCGAAGTGGCCGCTGGCGCGAGCTTGCTCGCTTCCGGCGACCTCGGCGACGGCGACGATGCATTCGACCTGGCCGGCACGCTCGACACCGGCAGCGGCACGTTCGCGCTCGGTGCCGGCGACGACCGCTTCATCGTCCACGAAACCACCGCAGCGATCGGCACGGTCGAAGGCGGCCTCGGCAACGACACGCTCGAGGCAAATATCGGAGGCGGCTTCAACGTGCCGCTGGGCAGCATGCTGGGCTTCGAATCGCTGGCTAAGTCCGGTGCCGGTGCGTTGCAGATCAACGGGCCTTCGCAGTTCATCGACGTCGAGGTGATCGGTGGCCTGCTCGAAGTCACCGCCAGCGGCAGCGTGTCCGCGCAGAACACTACGGTCGCCGCCGGCGCGACCCTGAAGGCCACCGGCCTCTACAGCGGCACCGCCGGCAACGACAGCTTCGCGTCGTCGGGCACGGTGATCGGCAACTTCGAATTCGGCGCCGGCAACGACAGCGCCGATTTCCGCGGCGGCGA
>NZ_JBQEOE010000048.1:0-24543 GCF_052045105.1 Lysobacter sp. 22409
CGCAGGGATTTTTCATACGGGACATCCCTGTCCCGATGAAAAACGGCCTGCATCCATGCAGGCCGCCCTCCGGGTCTTCGGTTGCCTTCGTTAGTGCGCAGCTACGCACAGCCACTGCAAGAGCTACAGCTAGTGCAACTGCAACTGCAACTGCAACTGCGGGAGCAGCAGAATTATCTGCAGACGCGACAATGCTCATTAATTGCATGCATCGAGAGTCCCTTCACGACGTGCACTGTTCCGCAAACACCACCTCTACGTCTGCTGGAGAAGTAGCAATAGCCGATTCGCGATGGAGCGAAGACGATCAATCTGCCAACGCCATCACCGGTGCCGCCCCGACCCGAATCGTCCACTTGCGCGAATGCAGCAACAGGTTGCCGGCCATGCTGGCCTTCACGAACGCGGTCTTGTCGGTCACCCGCAGTTCCAGGGTGCGCGTCGCCGGTGTGGCCGCATCCTGGCGGAAGTCGTAACTGGCCGCGGTCGCGCCCGAAATGGCCACGCCGTCGAGATACCACTGCACCGCGACGGTGCCCATGCTAGGCCTCAGCAAGGTCGCGCTGAAGCGCCGCGTCGTGCCGCGCGCGTAACCCACCGCAGTGGCTGGCGACGGGATCTCGGTGCCCGGCTCGATCAGATCGATGCCCGCCGCCGGCGAGCCGAAGCCGCCGCGATACAGCATGCGCACGTATTCCTGCCGGCACACCGCGCAGAAGCTGGTGCCGAGGCTGCGCATCAGGCAGCTGTTGTCGACCGGCCGGAACATGCCGGTGCTGCGATAGCGCGCGCCTTCGAACAGGCCGGTGCCCGCGGTGCCGTCCGGCGTCGGGATCGGCAGGCCCGGGGTGAACCAGCTGCGCCACTTCACCAGGCTGGCATTGCTCTGATTGGTGACGTTGGCTTCGCAGGCCGCGCTGCCGCTGATGTCGCTGCAGGCCGGAAACCCCGGATAGGGGCTTTCGTACTCGTCGGCGAGGCCGTGGAAGCTGTGGCCGAACTCGTGGATCGCGATCAGCGCGGCGCTGCTGTGCGCCGAGATCACCGCATAAGAGCCGCCGGCGCCGCCGTAGACCGGGTCGTTGACGGTGACGATGATCTTGTCCCAGTTCGGGAAGCTGGCCGCGGCCGCCATCACCTTCGAGGACCGCGCGGTCAACAAGTGATGGATCTGGTTGGTGCAGAAGGTGGAGTCCAGGGCCGTGGCGACGAACTGGCCGGCGCGCGGATCGGTGCGCGAATCGGCGTCGGCGCAGCAACTCGTTCCGGTGCAGCCGGCCCGGTACGGCGGATGGTCGGCGCCGGACTGCTGCGAGGCGATGAAGCCGGCCTGCCAATTCACGAAGCTCAGGTATTCCTTGTACGGGCTGACGTTGAACATCGCCGTCTTCAAGGACGCGGCCTGGCTCGTGAAAATGCTCTGTTCGGCCGCGGTATAGCCATCGCCGAGCACGAGGATGTCGAGGCGATTGGCCGAGTTCGCCGCCTTGGCGTCCTGGACCTGCTGCGTACCCACCATTGCGACCGGCTGCTGCAGCATCTGCGCCAGCGGCAGCTGCGAGGAGCGGATCGCCAGCTCGCGCAGGTCGATGCGCTGCACCGACTTGGCGTTGCCGAGCAGTTCGATCTCGTCGGCCTCCGCGAGCGGCACCCGCACGACGAAGGCGCGATGCGGGTCGCGCACCAAGGGGTTCAACTGGATCGCGCCATCGCCGTGGTCGGGGTCGCGCGCGAACTCGGCGCGGATGAAATTCGGCACCTGCGCTTCGTACAGCGCCGCGCTCTTGGCGCCGTTGCGCGAGGCGCGATACGCCACGCGCTCGACGCCGCGCTCGGCCTGGCGCGCACCCTGCCGGTCGCGCTGGCCATCGGACAGTTGCACCTGGGTGTAGAACACCGGCTCGGCGCGCCCTTGGGCGTCCCGTTCGAACACGACGTAGTGCGCCGGCACGGCGGCGATGGCGCAGGAACTCGCGAGCAGCCACAGGCTGGCGATGCGAAGGAGCGGAGACAGGGTCATGGGAGCGTTCCGGAAGCACGGCACGGCGGGCGGCCGCGCAGCGGGCGCGGCCGATTCTCGCCGGAGCTTGCCCGGACGACGACGTTGGACCGTCTTCGATCGGCACCCGACGACGACCGCACGCTAACGCAGTCGCCGCACCCGGATCACCGTACCGGTCGCACTATTCGGGCGCTTGCGGCCCCTGGATTTGTGACGCGCTTTTGCGAATGCGCACAAGTCATAACAAAGCCGGCGCATCGGCACACGATGCGGGCACACGCAGGGCCGGAAAACCGGCCCGCGACTTCCTCCTTTGCGACCCGATGGCGGAATCCTTTCCGCCACGCGCGCCATCCCGGGCGCGTCCCCGATTCCGACCGGCCGCCGTTCCTTGGCGGTCGCTTCCCTTCACGCCGCTTCCGGGCGCGCCAGGTCGAATCGAGCGGGTTTTTCGGGCCGGCGCTTCCTTCGCCGTGTCGGTCGGGGCCTCGGTCGGAACGCGATCCGCCGACGAGGACGCGATGCCGCATTCCGTTGCTCGAGCCCCGATCCGACTGCGTGGGAGTCCCTTCCCTTTCGCGTGAGTCATTGTCGCTTTTGGGCGTCGCACAGGCTGAGAAGTGCCGGCCTCCGACGACGTCTTTTTTGCGGTTTTTTCTGCGGTTTTTGCGGTATTTCGCTTGCTTTTTCCTCCGGCTTCCATGCGGTTTTTCGTCGTCGTGGGCGGCTGCGGCATCCGTGCCGCACGACCGGGTTCCGTAACGGCCGCGACGCTTCCCACGGACATAGAATCGCCTGCGCCGCGGCCCGGGTCAGTCGGGCATCGGCGCAGGCGCGGGTAGGATTTTGCCGGGGCGTCGTCGGACGCCCACACGGCACTCAGGGCATCACGGGCGGGTGATAGGTCAGGGTCGAACCGAGCAGCCACAGCAAGCCCAGCACCAGCGGGATATGCACCAGCAACTGGATGAAGGTGAATCCGACGATGTCGCGCGCCTTCAGGCCCAACACGCCGAGCAGAGGCAGCATCCAGAACGGATTGATCAGGTTCGGCAAGGCCTCGGCGGCGTTGTAGACCTGCACTGCCCAACCCAGATGCACCTGCAGATCGTTGGCGGCCTGCATCACATACGGCGCCTCGATGATCCACTTGCCGCCGCCGGACGGCACGAAGAAGCCGAGCACCGCCGAGTACACGCCCATGACCAGCGAGAACGTCTCGGTGGTTGCGATTTGCACGAACACGCTCGACAGATGATGCGCAAGCGTCTGGCCGTCGCCGCCCTTGGCCGCAGTCAGCAGGCTGGCGATGCCGCCGTACAGCGGGAACTGGATCAGCACGCCGGTCGTGCTCGGCACCGCACGCGTGACCGCATTGAGGAAGCTGCGAGGGCGCCAGTGCAGCAACAGGCCGGCGGTCAGGAACGCGAAGTTGTAGGTGTTGAGGTTGGCGATCGCGGTGACCAGCGGCTTGTGGGCGAACTCGTAGACGAGCCAGCCCAGGCTCATCGCCGCCAGCAGGATCGTGATCAGCGGGCTGTATTCGAGCCATTCGCCGGGGCGCGAACGCGGCGGCAGGACCGACGCGGCGCGCTCGTCGGTGACCTCGAAGTCGCTGGCGCGCCGCACCGAGCCGCCGCGCGGCGCGGTCACGAAACATACGACCAGCGAGACTGCGATCAGCACCGCGGTCAACACGATCGACTGCCACAGCAGGATGGTTTCGCTGAAAGGGATCACCCCGGTGATCGCCAACAGCGCCGGCGGCATGCTGGCCGGGTTGGCCTGCAACTGCGCCGCCGACGAGCTGAGGCCCATCGCCCACACCGCACCGAGGCCGAGATAGGCCGCGGCGCCGGCGGCGCGGTAGTCCATGTCGAGGTCCTCGCGGCGCGCCAGCGCGCGCACCAGCAGGCCGCCGAACACCAGCGAGAAGCCCCAGCTCAGCAGCGAGGTCAACATGCTGATCAGGCCGACGTAGCAGATCGCCCCGCGGCCGCTGCGCGGTACCCGCGCCAGCGCATCGATCACCCGCGCCACCGCCGGCGCGGTTGCGACCACGTAGCCGCCGATGACCACGAAGGCCATCTGCATGGTGAAGGGAATCAGGCTCCAGAAGCCGTCGCCGAAGGCGGTGGCGGTCGCCGCCGGGGTGGCGCCGAAGCCGAGCGCGAACACCGCGACGATGACCACGCCCAGCGCCGCGAACACATAGGCATCGGGAAACCAACGCTCGGCCCAGGCGGCGCTGCGCAGAGCGAAACGAGCGAGCGGCCCGTCGGCGGGTGCGGCGGAAACTGCGGTCATGACGGCTGTCCTTCGACGAGAGCAAGGCATTGTCGAGGCGGTCACGGCCGCGACCACTTGCACTTTAGTCGCAGGGACGGGGTGTGGCGAAGGTCGTGGTCGTGGTCGTGGTCGTGGTCGTGGTCATGGTCATGGTCATGGTCATGGTCATGGTCAAGAGCAAATCCCCCCTGCCCCCCCTTTGCAAAGGGGGACAGCATGCGGTTTCGCATAGACGCCGTTGCTACCGTATTTGCTGGACGGATTCGAGAAGCGTTTCTGATCGACATCCAGTCGATTCCCCCCTTTGCAAAGGGGGGCCAGGGGGATTTGCTCTTACCCCCAAGCACCGCGTCCTACATCACGGCGCCGCCGGCTTCGCAATCTCCGCCTTGGGCCGGCTCCCCGAGCCGATCACCGCCTCGGCGCGCAACTCGAAACTCGCGTCCTTCGAGAACAAGCCCGGCGTCGCGACCGCGGTCCAGGCCGGGTAGTGATCCTTGAAGAACTCGCGGTGCACCTTCAGCACCGGATCCATGCGACGCCGGAACTCGGCGTGATCGGCCGCGACATGAAAGCTCTGCAGCTCGACCACGTCGGCCAGGCTCGCCCCGGCACTGCGCAGATGCGCTTCGAGTTGCTCGAACACCCAACGCGCCCGGGCTTCGTCGTCCGCGCCTTCCATCGCCGGAATGCCGGAGACGATGACCCGGTCGCCGACCTTCACCACCGGCGAGTAATGCAGCCCGTGATACGACCCCTCCCAGCCCTTCGGCGCGAAATGCTCGCGGCTCGGCGCCGTCGCCGATTGCGCGAACGCGGCGCCGCTGCAACCCACCAGAACGGCCAGGGCCAAGCCCTGCAACCACAGGCCACGCGACAGATTCAACATGACGGCACTCCACACGGGACGATCCGCCATTGCACGCCAGCGGCGCGCGCCTGTCATTAACCGCGATCACGCACTCGCGGCCCGGTCCGGCGTATCCCCCGGGGCAATCCTCGTCAGCGAGCGCCCGCGATCAGGCCGCGACGCTGGTCGCGCGCAAGGCATAGTCCAGGGCCAGGCCGGCGAAGATCGTCAGCCCGACCCAATGGTTGTGCAGGAAGGCGCGGAAGCACGGCTCGCGCTCGCGGTGCCGGGCGATCACGAACTCATAGGCCACCAAGGCCGCCGCCACCGCCAGACCGCCGAAGTAATAAAGCCCGAGGCCAGCCCGCTGCCCGACCAGGTACAGCGCGACGAACATCAGCGCGTACAGGATGCCGATCGCGACCAGGTCCATCTCGCCGAACAGGATCGCCGTCGATTTGGAGCCCATCTTCAGATCGTCCTCGCGGTCGACCATCGCGTACCAGGTGTCGTAGGCGGTCGACCACAGGATGTTGGCCGCATACAACAGCCAACCCACCGCCGGCACCTCGCCCTGCACCGCCGCGAACGCCATCGGGATGCCCCAGCCGAAGGCCATGCCAAGGTAGACCTGCGGCAGATAGGTATAGCGCTTCAGATACGGATAGCTGGCCGCCAACACGACGCCGACGAAACTCATCAGGATGGTCAGCCGGTTCAAGCTCAGCACCAGCGCGAACGCCGTCAGCATCAAGGCCGCGAACACCGCCAGGGCCTCGCGCCCCCGCACCTCGCCGGTCGCCAAGGGCCGATGCTTGGTGCGCTCGACGTGCGGGTCGAGCCAGCGGTCGGCGTAATCGTTGATCACGCAGCCGGCCGCCCGGGTCAGCCAGACCCCGGCACTGAACACGAACCAGGTCCACAGCGGCGGCACGCCCTCGGCGGCGATCCACAGCCCCCACCAGGTCGGCCACAGCAACAGCAACCACCCGATCGGCCGGTCGCCGCGGGTCAGTTTCCAGTACAGCGCAAGCTTGCGCCGCCAGGCCGGCGCAGGGGTGTCGGGGTGAGCGTGATCCATGGCGCATAGAGTAACGCGGGCGTCCCGGCGCTTCGCCGCGGAAAGGCCCGCCGGGCTTTGCGGAGGGCGGCGGCGTCGGGCTGGGGAGCTATGGAGTCGAAGGGCCCGCATCGAACGGGGCCAATCGCGGCTGACAAGGACCGCGGATGCCATTGCACTGCCGGGCACCCTACCCCCGCCTCGGCCGCATCGCCGGGCCAGTTCGGGGCCACCACCTTCGGCTGCGGTTTCCGCTAGAATGCACGGCCGCACGATCGCTTCGTGCGTGTCTACCACGCGCCTGTAGCTCAGCCGGATAGAGTAGTGGCTTCCGAAGCCATTGGTCGGGGGTTCGAATCCCTCCAGGCGCGCCATCCCCCTCGACTTTTTCTACGCCTCGTCGCAACGACGAAGAAGCCCTTATTTCCGAGGCTTTCGGCGTTTTCCATTGGTCGGCGAGTTACCCACAGACAGGCCGTCTGGCTATTTTTTCGCCACCCTCCGGGCCTCTACTCCAATGCCTGTGGTCGGCCGACCATTGCTCGCCCTTGAAAATCAGGCACTTACGAAGGCCGGTTTTTTCGATCTTTTGAGGCCGAGGCGACATCAAACCGCTTGATCCGACCATCAGTGTGCCCCCCCAACGCGACGCGCTCCTCAAACGGTCGAATGCTTCAGTCAGGTCGGGACCGTGAGGTGCTCATTCATGTGTCGCAGCAGCCGCGACTCTTGGGCGACTCGTGCCTGCAGCGCCCGCCGAGCCACTAATGCGAAGACGAGCTGTATAACATTAGAGTTATCCGTTGCCTCAGCCGTAGCATTCCCGCAATCGTAGTTCATCGAGGCAATTGAGATTGAGTCAGTAGGAATTTGCAAGACTCGTGGAAGCTTCTCCTTGGAATCTTTCTGGCGTATCACTCACAGCCTGGCTCGATTGAGCGCAAGGAAAACACAGACATGGATCAGCAACTGAGTCACATACCGTTCCGACTATTTCAAATCAACTCCGTGCCTTTGCTGCAACGGGCATACGCGATCTGCACTGCGTTTCGCGACCCTCGGGGCGATCTGAAATCTGAGTACTTTGTCCTGATGCAAACGTCCGCAGCGGGAGGTCGTGTATTCGGCACGCAGATCTCTTACTCAGACCAAACAGACGGGCAATCACCGTTCGTAATTGATGAAACATTCGCGCTCGACGACGCTCTGCATCAAGCGGAGGCAATGTACTCGGCACAGGCGCTAGAACTTGATCCAACGTTCATGGAGAAGCAGGCTTGGACGAGACTGAATTTTGCAGAGATCGCACAACACAGACTTATCGGTATTTGGGCGCACACTCCGCTAAGCCCTTCGCTCCTCAGTATCGCTGACAAGTCAGGATGCGAGCCGCTGTGCAGATTCATTTACTCGCTACGTGTATTTCCGAAATTCACGCAGACACAACTGCTGCCGTTCTAGCTGTTAACCCCGCCAAAAGCTAGTGGCTTCTGTTCGCCCGGACCCAAACGTCACGAACGACGGGGTCGTCGATGCCCTGAGATTCCAGTATTTGGTGAATGCCATTGACATAATCGATGCACCTCCCCTTTACACCTGCTGCCTGACGTATATCCCTTATTGCATCTGATATAGCCTCAACGGGAATAACATTTGGCCCGTTGTAGAGCGGGACCAACGCGGTGAATTCGCCAAGTTGAGCCACCTCGACTGGCAATTCAAGGAATGGGAAGCGCTTGCCCTCGCGGAGTTCGAGCGATTTCATGATTCGTGGTCGCTCGGCATCAGGAAATCGGAACCCAATGCCAACACAGCGCCCACCTTCCGACTGTTCAAGGTTTAGCGTAAGGCACTTACAGTCTTGTGTTCCCCAGTTTCTGACCGAGGCCTTGTTGAAGACGCGTCGGTATCCGTAAAGAACTGCTTGGACCCGGAGATCACAGCCGAATTCTTGCTCCCATCCGCCCACCATAAGGGAGCCATATCCGAAAACCCACATGCGTCAGCTCCATGCAACTGGTGAAGTATCCGACCGGGCTCTTCTCTTCTAGCCTATCAGACGGCGCATATAGCAATGAACCTCGTAGGGCAACGCACGGACGACGACTAGCCGCGGCTTTCCGTGTGTGACTGGTGCGACAGCTAGCGTACCAAGAAGCTATCGGTTAAGTAGCTCGCTCTCTGCCGACGTTTGCACCGCGTGCCAGTTCTCCCAGGCTTCGCGTTCTGCTTCATAGGTTGCTGCGCAAACCCTTCTTACGCGGACATCATGAATGTCTTGATCATGCGCCGCGAATACGTAGCGATCAGCGTGCTCGACAATCATGCGACGGAACATTTTGGCCGTATCAGGGTCCACCATGTGACCGCGAGGGAATGATCGCCGTCCTACGCACTGATGTAACAGGTGGCGTGGTCCAAGCGGCAGGAAGATGTCGCCTCTCGGTACTCTCCAGCCGCCGTCGAAGCTGTAGTTGCTTCGTGAAATGAATCTAAGTCGAACCAACGGGTTGTCAGAGGTAGGCCACGAAAGCCCTGGCGGAGCTCGAAGGATTGACCATCCCGCGTAGGGGACCTTATCCACAGTGCTGGTGAGTAGGTGCTTTAGGCTCCAAATCCATAATCCCCTGCCAGAAACTGTCTCCGCCTGCAGCGTTGCTTCTCCAGACGCATTTTGGATTATGGAGACCTTTAGCGGAAAATCACCAGCGTTTCGACGGGAAGGTGAGGACGAAGTTGCAATTACACGCTCCGTCTCTATCCTCTGCGCGGCACAATCTACAGATTGTTGAAGGAGGGCGGGGAGCACGGTCTTTTGCCGTTGCAGGAATTCTCGTAGACCCGCGGGCGTTCGCACCGATTGCGCCACTGCGAAGCGGACCAGCGTTCGGTAGTGATCTGACGTTAGTGGCTGATCATTCACTGCCAGCGAGATAGCTTCCTCTGCGGGAGACTCAAAGTTCGTATCCAGCCAACGCTCGAATTCATCGGTTTCCTTTCCGCCGACAATCTGAGTGTAGAGGTGCTGATGCTGGGCGATCCCCCTCAGAGACTGCCGCTTCCAAAGTGGACACGAGTGATGTGGGACGAGGAGTCTGTAGGCTCGGATATCATTGCCGGTCGCCCACTGCTTAAGGTAAAGCTGGGGAACGTAGTGATTGACTTTGTGAAGTTGCTGCATTGCTTCACCCATGACATCTTTTGAACTTCTTGCCCGAACCGCATGGGCATGGGTCATTCCGACCTATTTTCCGCGTTGATCGGCGGGGCGAGTCCGTATTGGCGCTACGCTGATATAGCGCTGCTGCTTGCTGCCGTGACATCACGGGTCTGACCCGCTGTTCCGCAATCAGTGCCTTCTGGCCTTCGATTTCGAGACGCTGCGCCTCGCTGAAGCCAGCGGCATAAGGTTCGAGTCGAGCCATCTCGTGCTCGGCCGCGTCCAAGTGGCCACAGTATGCAAGTACGACAGCATACTGGCTGCGAACGCCAACGATTCTCTTTAGTAGTTTGTGCTCAAGCACTTGCGGCAATACGTGTTGTTCGAGGACTTCCCTTGCGCCGGCGAAATCGCGCTGAAAGACAAAGTCATCGGCCACATCCTGACCGACGCGGACCAACGAATCGAAAGCACCGGCAAGTCGGTAGAACTTCATCGCGTGTACACGTTCCATCGTCGCGATATAGCCGAGCTTCGACGCGGCAATTGCGTAAAGCTCTAATGCATCTCCTAAGTGCTTTATGTCGGCATGATTTAGTGATGGCCGGTCGATCAGATCCCACAGATCCTCGTGCTTGCGAAATTGCACCTGTTCCGGCGTGGTGCCGATTGCTTGATAGTACTCCCGGACCACCTGCGAAGCTATTTCTAAGGCCTGCCTATTCCGGCCAAGCTTGAAGAGAGCCGCTGCGGCGTTGTATCGAAATATCCTTTGGTTGGTTGGATCGTCAGGCAATAGTTCTTGAATCGCAGCAATGCTTGTACTTACCGCGTAAGCATCACCTAGTTCCGCCTGATAGTTCATGCGCTTCATTGCGAAGGACATACGCTCAATCACGCCTAGGTTGTGCTCTCTGATGAGAGCCTCCATTGCTTCGAACTTTACTGGAAGACCCAGAGTGGTATGGTGCTTCAAGTCCGAGAAAACTAGGCCATCCAATGCCCAGTAGCGTTGCTCAGGGTCGACGCTCTCTGAGGCGACTGCCGCCTCCAAACCGCGCCAGATGTCAGGCGCTATCCCCATTTCATGGAACATCTCTTCACCAATGAGATCGACAAGTGTCTTGATGTCATTGGTCGCAACAAGCATTCGCGTGTACAGCGAGAATCTAGCCGCATCTCGTTGCTCGACCAGTGAGATCAATAGGATGTGTTTCAACCTCGTCTGCGCGCGATTTACAACGTCTGAACCAAGGGTCAGCAGGTGCCTGCTTCCGAGCACTCGTACTGCATCATGAACCTTCAATTGTCTGCCGCCGTAAATTTCAACGATGCCGGCGGCGCGAAGACTGCGAATCGCAGAAGCACAATCCAGCTCATTTAGATCCAGGACTTTGAGTAGGTCGTTCACCTCTACTGGTTTCAGCCCTAGGTCTGCCAAACTCAGGACGGCAATGGCGTCTCGGGCCGAGTTCGGCAATGTATCGACCACGCGGGAGAGGATGACTTCCTGTGCTGTTTCGACTGTGTTCGTCTTCCGCTCAAGCGAATCGCAGAGCTGCTCAACATCCCCATGATATTCGCTGACTGCTATACGCGCGGCGCTTCGAGCGAAAAGCGGCATGCCGCCGGTGAGTGTCTTCAAGCGTCCTATGGTCTCCGCACTGCCGCGCCCACCTGCATCGGCGATAGCAAGGGCCAACTCGTCGAGACTCCAGCCATTGAGGCTTTCCCGACTCAAATCTAGGAGGGCTTCGACTTCTTGTGTCGAGCCGGTTGGTTGGCACAGAAGGACAAAGCGTAGCGCCGTGGTTACGTTGACGATGCGTTGCAAACTTCCAGCGCCAATGCGGTGTGCGTTGTCGAGTACAACAACGGGCGTGAGACCGCGACTCGCGAGAAAGACGTCGAGGACCCTCAAAGATTCGAGGCCGGTTACACCGGGTAACAGCACCGTTCTAGTCACCTCTTGATGGGCTCCTGAAAGCTTGACGGCAAGCTCCCGCACCAGCGATACGGCCAGCGCTTCGTCGGGCGTTTCGGAGCAATCGTAGTAGGCACAGTTGTGGCTTGAATACGCGGCCGCCTGTGATGCCCAGGCCGTCTTGCCGGCGCCGGAAAAGCCAGAGATGATTCGCACTCTCACGCCGGAATCGATACTCGGCTCATTTGCCTGAGGCCTGTAGGGATTGGGGGGCGCCGGAAAGTCCTGCAGTTGGATTAGCAACTGTTCGAATAGCGACGAAAGATGCTGAAATTCGAATATATGGTTTTCGTGCGGTGTGACCCCGGCGGCGGCGGCCAGTACGCGGCCCGCCAACTTCCATACGAGCGAGTCCGCCGCCAACATTGCGAAGGGAAGCTTACTCGCCTGTGCTGTGCACCATTGCACGGCATCATCGACAGTTGGCCATGCAGGGGGCAAACTTTCGAGACCAGTCGGCAATGGCTGACCGGGCGAGACGATGTCGATGTCGCGAGGAATTGCCCCTGACGCAATCTTGGCGGCGAGTACTGGTCCGGGAATCTGGTTGGATATCACGGCGAAGTGAGGGGCACCGTCACGTCGCCCGTCCACATGCTCCTGTCGTAGGCGTTCGAAACGTTCCAGGGCTGACGTAATATCGCTCGGTATAAGCGCCTGAGATCGGGTCTTCACTTGCAGGTAAATACGGCGAGTGGGTAAAACAAGCTCCACGTCTTCGTCGCGTTCAATCAGCGCCGCTGTCAGACCGATTGATTCCGCTACCAGCAGGCAACCCACTGCGTACAAGTGCTGGTATAGAAATCCGCGATGCACCGCTGCAATCCGAATCTCCTGCGCTGGATCAAGAGTGGGGATCAATGGGTGCATCTTGTCTACTTCCTTAGTGTCGATTGCCAATCCCTTGATGGCCTTTGAAGGCCCTTTGCTGGGGGCGGGGCGTCTTAGACCTGCTCTGATTAGCCCTTAGTGTGGCCTAGGCCGAGGCGAACTGGAATGGGCTGACTGCCATCGCCGGCCGAGCAAAATGATATGGTTTCAATGTCGTAGGCGTAGGATCAGCCCGACTGCTCGAATCCAAGTCGGCACTGTGAGCTGGGCTGATCTCGGTTCGATCGAAACGATGCGCTGCTATCCGAAGGATTTCTCTCAGCCGTAGTCGCTTCGCGGCTTGGGCCGTCTACTTTTGATCGTAACAGTCAGCTGATCAGGTCGTCAGTGCGGCACTGACCTCAGGGTCCTCTTTCGGGATAAGGCGGACAATTTTCAGAGTCGAGGCTGTGAGAGTTGGGCCGGACGCGGTTGCAACGGCGTTACCGCAGGTATAGCGAAGCCTCAGCTGTAGGCCTCTTCCCTTACGATTTTTGTGTCGAAAAGATAGTTAAGCGCAGTTCTAATGGGCAAGGCATGGGAGTAGGGGCATGAAGATCGAATCCGAGATCTTATTGAAGCGCATTTCCGCAGAGGGTGAGGAGAAGCTTCAGACCGTTTCTGAAGAAGTCCAGATCGTTGCCGGTAGTTCGGAATGGATCCGCTCTATGGCCGATCTTTCCTCGCCTCATGTGCATAGCTGCATCTACTGTTCATCCAGTGATCGGCTATCCAGCGAACATATAGTTCCGTATGCATGGGGCGGAACGGTCTAGATACACGAGGGCTCGTGCGACGAGTGTCGCCTGATAACTTCGGGGTTCGAGAACTTTGCACTCAATGATGGTGCGATGGCACATGTTCGAAAGGCTCTTGGCCTGCCTTCACGATCCAAGCATAAAGGCGTTTCAGGACCGCTGGCGATGGCGATGGAAGGATCGGACGGACAGCCATTAACTATAGGAGCTGAGGTTAACCCACCAGCCATACTGGGCTTCCCACTGTTCGCGCGGCCGGGTCTTCTAACGGGCGACGGATCGCGCGCGGATCTTGGCTTGGAAGGCTTGGCGGCAGCTGCATTCGGCGCTGATCTTGCGGACTTCCTCGCACGCCAGTCGGCGGTACGTGCAACGCAGAATGAAAGCCCAAAGCGCATCATGGCGTTTGCCCGGACGATAGCAAAGATCGCTTACGGTTGGGCATGGCGAGACGGCGTGATCGAGAGATTGGGCGGTGCGACCGAACTGGTGGATGCTTTCATGCGCCACCCGGAGCGTCTTGGCGCGTTCGTTGGAACGAAGCCCTCACCGTACGAACGCTTCCTTGGGTGTCAGCTTCGCGTCGAATACAAACTGGCGATGCCTAGGCGGCTTGTCTATCTGGAGGTTCAGATGTTTGCGGATGCGGCGACGCCGACTTATGAGGTGGTTCTTGGCCAGGTAGATAGCGTGCGTGCTTGGCGAACTCTGCGGCAGAATGTTCGCCAATAGATATGCCACTGCCGACCCAGAAGATGTAGCTCGCGCGGCCGCGTGCCCATCACATCAGCAGCCGGATCACGCCCCAGCAAATCGAAACCGCTTCGCGGATCGGCTTGGAGAACTCTGCGCCAGCCCTGTTTGACGATTGTTTTTGCCTATTGAACTGCTCTTGCGCGCGGTCGGCCTTCCTAGCCCGGGGATCAGGAAGTCAGTGTCGCTCCGGCAATACTTCGTCTTCTCGGCCAGCCATCGCGCTATCCGCCCGCGACCCGACCATGTGTTGCGTGGGCTCTCCGGGTCGCGATACTTGGCAGCAAGCTGCGGACTTATCCGACGCCAATGTCGGAAAAGTCTGACGATCATCTCTCGCAGTTCAGCGATACTCAGGCCCTAAGCGATGGTCGGCGCGGGCAATGCCGTTGGGCTCGCATCGAGAGCCGCGCAGGGGACGCTGCAGTAGGATCACACAAGACGATCAACGAAATTTTAGCCAAACAGGCCTGAGGGGGTTGGTAACGCTCCTTACGTAGGACGCATCAAAACACAGAGGGACGCCATGGAAAAGAGTGACTTGAAGCCAAAGGAAGATGTGTCAACATTGCAGTTCATAGGTACGGAAGGTGGAATATTCCTAGCTTCTGTTGCTAGTCTTTACCTCCTAATTTGGCTTTCGACGAACCAATTAAGCACCGAAGAATCAGTCAATCGCGTGCTGATGTCGAAACTTCAGGGGAATACGGTATCTGATCTTGGGTACACCATCCTTGCCCTGTTCATCGTCTATTCGCCTATTGGATTGGCCCTCCGCTATAAGCGCGGTGGAATGATTTACCGCATCGCGGACGCCATCATCGATGAGCTTCCGCGCACGATATATTTCTTCGGCGCCAATTTGACAGCGGTCTCGTTGGCCGGCTGTATCTATCTCCAGGCTACAAACGACGCAGCATCGGGAAAGTTCCTAGGCTTCGCGGTGTTCTTCGCGGCTACGTTCTTCAGTGGCGGCTGCTTTCTGAAGTCAGTTCTGAAGGCCGCATCAGAGCATGAGGCGCGCCAGCGAGCTACGTAATCTCGAAGCCCGCATCATTCGGGCTTCAAGCGGCATACGGCGGCGGGTCAGGTTACGAGAAGGGGAGGGTCAGAGCGGGCTCCCCATTCCGCTTAACTAAGGCCGCTGTACTCAGCTCACGGAGCCTGGCTCATCGACAACGCGCGATCGGATGTGGCGGCAGGATTGAACCGGAGAATAACGCCTCCCAGTAGAAGCCGGGAGGCAGATTCTGAAGGGGCGAATTGGCGTCGGCAATATGGACGTTAGCAATCGCTTGTCTCGTATAACGAGACGCCCTTGGACCGGCCCCTCCTTCCGGACGAGGCCGCTTCGATGCCTGAACTGCATGGAGCCGGTGGGCATCGGCAACTGCACGTAGAAGGGGTTTTCTACATAGGCACCTTGCTTGAGTCCCGCTAGTCGAATTCTCGCTATCAAGCCGCTGTTCGAGCCCAGGTGCTGATAGAGCACGGCAACAGCCTCGGGGGGCGCGAAACAGTTGGCGGTGTGTGATCTGGTTGTGCAATTCGACAGGCGAATTGCGTGCAGCTTTGACCTAGAACTTCATTTGGTCGGCCCAACAGTCTCTTTTCCGAACTTCTCTGCTGCTTTAGATCCCGCTTTCACAGCATCAGTTACCGACCCAGCTTCCTGGATTTCCTGACGGGCTACATCGGCCGCCACTGCTGCTCCCGTTCTGCTGATCACTGCGGCGTCTTGATTGCTCAAACCCGGACGCGCCTGCCGTGCAGCATTCACTGCTGCCGCGGACCCAGCAATTTTCGCGGCTTGTGTTGCAAGGCTTTCCTGGGAGGGATCTGTGGGTGGTGGCGCCGCGGGCGAAGCTCCTCCCGGTCCGGTAAAGGCGCCAGCGATGCCGGCGCCGGCCAGCGCGGCCGAGGGGGGAGGCGTGGCGGCCGCTACAACGCGAGGTCCGATCCGGCCGCTAGTCTCTGTGATCTCCAGGGCTATCAACTTTTCAGATGCCTCCAGCAATCTAGTCGACCGGTCGAGAAATTCCTTCGGAGAGATTGCCTGATTCAGATGAGCCTGGCACAGGGCAAACATGCCGTCCCGATAAAGAATGAGTCCCTGGGTACGCTTTGAGAGGCTAGCAATCGCGTTACCAAACGATCCCCCAACGCTCGCTGCGGCTTCGGGCGCATGAGATGTCCCGCCTTTGAGCTGGAGGGCGCTTGAGAAAGAGCCGGCAACACTCTCGGCCGCATCCGGCGAAGGCTCGGCGCAAAACTTTCCAATAGTGTCATCAGCGCGGAGCTTGATCACTACAACTCGACGTTCCGCCGTCGTTGCGACAGACGCGGCGACTGGTTTGCGATCACCGTCGTCTACCACCTCGACAATAGATGGATCGAATTTCCTTCCGAGCGTCTCGCAACCCGATAGGAGCCCGAGCAGCACTACCATAGCTAACCGCATGTCCATGGCGTCGACTCCCCCTTTGTCGTGGCGCATAACATGCAAACGTGATCGCCGCTCTTGTCCGGCCAGCGGGCTCTGCCGCGGCCCCAATAGATCCTCCATAAGGTCTTCACGCTCCCGCATGCTAGCCAGGCCTCAGAATCCCCGACAGGCGCCGCCACCAATTGAGGTGGCAGGATAGAGCCGGGGTGCTTCCCAATGAAAGCCGGGTGGCAGGGTGTGCGGGGGCGAGTGGGAGCCCGTGAACGCTGACGCTAACGGTCGCCCGTCTCCGCTGACGAGACGCCGCTGGGGCCAGTCGCTTTTTAGGCGCCGGCCGGCAGGGCGCCGGCGGCCGCCGGAGACTGCGCATAGAAACACGTTATATCCGGGCGGTCGCCGGTATCGGGCAAACCCGCTCCCGAACCGATGGGCTTCACCGCTCAGGACGGGGCCATCGGGCCGACGTGAGAGCGTGGATACAGAACTGGCAGTACGGGTGCTCGCCACCGGGGTCGTGAAGTGACAGCCGGGGGGTTATGGAGGATCAAGAGAGTTTGCCCCGGGTTCCTTTGGGCGCGCCAAACTCCCAGACTCAACTTTTTCTACGTCTCGTCGCAACGACGAAAAGGCCCTTTCTTTCGAGGCTTTTGGCGTTTTCGATTGGTCGGCGTGTTATCCAGAGGCAGGCCGTTTGGCTATTTTTTCGCCTCTCTCCGGGCCTCTACTCCAAGCCCGTGGTCGGCCGACCATTGCTCAGCCTTGAAATTCAGGCGCTTACGGGGGCCGGTTTCTTCGATCTTTTGGGCCCAAGGAGATATCTAACCGCTTGATCCGACCAGTGCCGCATGGGCAACATGCATCGGAATGCCCTTGACGTTGCCGCGAGCGTCATCGATCTGGCAGCCTGGACGTAAACTGCCGATCACGGCCCCGGCCCCAGAAAATGGAAAGGATGTCCATGAACTTGGTTGCCCGCAAGCGTTCCCTAGCCGTTGCCTTTGTACTAGGTCGCGCAGTTCTTGCGGTCGCCTGCCTAGCCCTAATCCCCGCCACAGGAATGGCGTGCAGCCTTTACCAGTCGGCGGAGTTTCATTTGACTGGCATCGGGCATGCTTCCGCGAAGGCGCCCGAGGTCGACGTAAAGGACGTCAATTTCGTCCCCTGGGTCTCCAGCAATGATAGCTGTAGCGGAGTTGGCTTTATTACGATCGAGCTGTCTGGCCATTCGGCGAAAGACGTCGACAGCTACGGCGTCTTCGTCAAAGCACTGGGCGGGGTCAACGATGCCGGCTTTTTCCCTGCGTACCCGCTTGCTCCACGACGTACTGGCAGAGGGAAGTTCTCCGTCAGCTTAGCTTGGACCAGTGTCACGCAAGACGCAGATGGACACGTCCGTTGGCGGCTAGAAGTTACTCCAGTGTCCCGCTCGGGAACCTTGGGTACTCCGGTGGAACTTTGCGTGGCCTCGGACGATTCTTGCCCTCTACTCGTGCTACCTCGACCATGATTATCGGCGACTCATTCGAACCGAAGTCGCTTCGCGGTTCGGCAGAACTCGGGCATTAACGCCCATAGGAGAAAGAAATGGGCGGCGCTAAGAAGGCAATGCAGGAGCATCAAGACAAACTGGCGCGTGCGCTGCTGATTGCTGTCGAGGCTGGCTCAATTTCCACATGCGAGATGCATGGTGATGTGTACCTTGAAGGAAAGGAGGTCATCGAGTCCGCGTATAAACCTGGGAATAGCAAATACTCTGCTGGAGAGCTGGATGGAGTGCTCGAGTCGAGGCGTGAGATGACTGTTCTCATCATGGAAGCAGTCAACGAGAACTCTTCGGACGAATGCTACTGCTGCGCAAAATTTCGCGATGAATAAGGGTCGTGTAACCCGGGATCCGGGATCCGGGATCCGGGATCCGGGATCCGGCTATTAGATAGTTAGGCCTCAATCACGATCAACTCTGGTCCCATTCATGCCAGTCATCACTCCTGACCGCTTCGTACCTGAAGAATGCCCTGCTGAAGGCTCATCAGAGCCGAACCGCGCACTCTGGATTAGTGAAGCAGGTGCGCTCACCCAGTTCGGCGCCTTCATCGAGGTGCTTCAACCCGGTTCCCGTTCGTCCATCAAGCATTGGCACAGCTCTGAAGACGAGTTGGTCTACATTCTTGACGGCGAAATCACCTTGACCGAAGGCGATGAGGTCTCGCAGCTCCGCGCCGGCGACGCCGCAACCTTCAAAGCTGGAGTATCGGTCGGTCACTTTCTTGAGAACCGCAGCAACGCACCAACTCGCTGCTTGGTCGTTGGTACGCGGGCTTCTATAGACCACATCACATACCCTGATCACGATAGGGTTTGCCTCCGAGACCGCTCGCTGCCTGACGATATCTGGACAGATCTCAACGGCAACCCAGCAAACAGTCCATATGGTCAATAGGATGCCTGCGATATTCCATGCGGCGCCTAACAATTCACCCAAGCCGAAGCCGCTTCGCGGCTCGACTAACTCTGGTGTTTGCGCTCATGCCTGACATCTCAGTAAACACTTGGAGAGGAGTGCCTCTGGAAGTCACCCAGCAGTGGCGCCATGCCTTTTCCGAAAGACCCGCAAAGATCCGATTACAGTCACCCTGTCCTGTGTGCGGGCAATGCGCCCTGCTTCGGTGGCACGACGGCGACCGAGGTCTTTGGGAGTGGTGTCAATCCTGTTTATGCTACGAACATTCGTCTGCGCGCCCTCCTGAGGGATGGGCTCCAGAGTTGGAAATCCAACCTGCCGGAATCACGGCAGAACCAACAGCAATCGTCATTGCTCTGCGGAGCGCAGGTATCCAATGAGTGCTATCAGTTCACTCAAGTCGCAGCCGCTTCGCGGCTCGGCTTAACTCAAGCATGAGGCAATCTATGGAAGTCCCCCCTGAAACGGCCGGCCCATGGCCAGACCCGCCAATCCCTGACTATGACTCACACGGCTTACTCAACCCGCCGTGGGTAAAGTACCCCAACCTCCCAAGAACTTCGCTTGGGTGGCGCATGGGAACTGGTGAGGCTTACTGGGAAGCCTTCAACGATTGGTGGGATAAGCAACCTGCAGATGTTCGTATAGCTATGAGATCAAAATACCCTGAGCCAGACGGATGGCTAGGTTTCTGGCGCTCGTACGGCGCGGGTATTTAGCAGATCACTCAAGCCGAGGCTGCTTCGCGGCTCGGCTTAACTCAGGCGTTAACCCTATGGCCGATATCTCCCTTCGATTTTTGGCAGCAGCACTCGCCATCGGTGCCTTGGCCGGCTGCGGGAATTTCAACTGCGATGAGGATCACGAGTCCGTTGCATTGGCTCGGAGCCTACCTCAAAGGGATCTGGCCTTGTTGTTCTCCGAGGCAGAGTCAGTTGCTCGTGCCAAGCCCATGGGCTTCGATCATACTCGGGTGAGAACGCCACTTCCTAAGTTTGATCTTTCGCCTCTAATTTTTCGCGGCTACGGCAAGCACGCTTCTGTAAAGTTGGCGGGTTGCTTTGATCATGGTGTTTACCTGTCCCTCGAAGACCTGAATAGTTCAAAAGGACAGATTGAACTCTCCTGGGGCGAGGGACCTGCTTCTGGCCATCGGGTTCTGTGGTCTCAACTCTCTGCCCCCAGCAGATAGGGCTGACAATTCATTCAAGCCGGAGCCGCTTCGCGGTTAAACTCAGGCATAAGCGACTAACCATCGCCCGATGTCATAACGACAGGGGCATGGCATTCTTATAGTCAATATCCCATTTCAAGGTCATCCCTGGGCCGAACGTAATGCTTTCTTTCGGGCGCCATTCGTAGCTGTCATGCGTCGAACTGATCGACCCATTGGAAATGGTCAAGGCTCGCGAAGCGATCCATGCACCCTCGGCTTCTTTCTCCGCGATAAGACAGTAGAGGAGGGAATTGTTTCGGCCAAGCGCACCATGGCGACACCAAGCTGGATTGGCCGGCTTAGACCGGTTTGAACCGGCTTTAGCTCATCAAGAGCGTTGGAACCCGGGTGCTCAAGGCCCGCCATCCCCCTCGACCTTTTCTACGCTTCGTCGCAACGACGAGAGGCCCTTTGTTTCGGGCGGGGTCGCGTTAGCGATTGGTCGGCGAATTCTCCACGGGCAGGCCACTGGCGATTTTCGCCGCCCTCCAGGCCTCTACTCCAAACCTGTGGTTGGCCGACCATTGCTCGGCCCTTAAAATTCAGGTGCTTACGAACGCCAGCTTTTCCACTATTTGAGCCCGACGCGACATCAAACCGCTTGATCCGACCATGGATCGCCTGGGAAATATGGGGCGCTCCACAAACGGTCGGAAGCCTCAGCCAAATCGGGGCCGCAGATTTCTGAATCGGTTGTCTCCAGGGCAACTCCTTATCAGTGACTCTTGCCTGCCGTCTCCACCGACCCGTCGAGCACGAAGTGGCAGCGGCCAGGGCTCTGTCGCCCCACTGGGCCTAATCGTAGTTGGGCGCCAAGAGACGTTCACGGCGGACGAACTGAACGAGCTGCAGAATTTGCGGCGATGATCCAATGCTGCGACGAACCAAAGTCGAGCGCCTTTCACTTCCCGCCGCGAAGCGCTCGGTAACCATCGTCCAGGTGGGAGGAGGTTAAAACCGTGTCAAAGTTTATAGATGCCCATCCTATGAAGCCGTTCACGGCGGACCAATTGAGCAAGTTGCAGAACGCACCCGCTGACGAGTTCGGGGTCACGCACCACGACATTCTGTTCAACGAGAAGGACGACAAAGTTTATTGCGTCCTGGATGCCCCTAGCGCCGAAGCGGTCCATAAGCATCACGCCAAGGCCGGCATCACCTGCGATTGGGTCCACGAAGTGAATTCCACGCGCGGGTGACGAAAGCCCATTGCTCGTCATAGCCGCGCTGGTCGTTTGGCACTGCCCCCGCGGCAGTGCCACGCACAATGGCGCCTGGCAGTTCACTCTACGCATCGAGGATGGGCATGAGCTTTCGACCTACTCGGCGCCGGTTTCGTCAGGGCTTCGGGCCGGCCATTGCAGGCGTGCGCTGAGGCCGCCGGTTTCGCGGTTGCGCAGGCTCAGGCTACCGCCGTGGCGCAGCGCGGCTGCGCGCGCCATCGCCAGGCCCAGTCCGAGACCGCCGGTGTCGCGGCTGCGGGAGGTTTCCAAGCGCTGGAAGGGCTCTTGCAGACGTTCGCTTTGGTCGGGCGGAATGCCGGGGCCCTCGTCGTCCACTTGCAGCACGATCCAGGCGCCTTCGCGCCAGAGGCCCACGTATGCGCCGTCGGCATAGCGAACGGCGTTCTCGATCAAGTTGGTGAGGGCGCGGCGCAGGCCCAGGGGTTCGACGACCGCGCGCACGGGATCGATGCGCGAGGCTTGGGCGGGTTTGCCCAGGGCTTGGGCGTCGTCGATGCATTCCTCCACGAGCTCGGCCAGGTCGGTGTCGATGCGCGGTTCGGCCTGGGATTGGCCGCGAGCGTAATCGAGCACCTGCGCGATCATCGCGTCCATCCGCTCGAGGTCGGCGGCCATGCGCGCAGCCTGTTCCGGCGGCGACATTTCCACGCGCAGGCGCAACGCGGTCAGCGGCGTGCGCAGGTCGTGGGCCACGGCTGCCAGCATGTGCGCCATGTCATCGGCTTGACGGCGCAGGCGCGCGTGCAGGGCGTGCATGGCCTCGCGCGCGATTTGCACTTCGCGGATGCGGCGGTCCGGGCCGGGCGTCCCGGCACGCAAGCCCGTGGATGATGCCGAAACTCGATCCAGGCTCAGCTGTTCGGCTTCGGCGGCGAGCCGCCGCAAGGGCTGCGACAAGCGCCGCGCCAACCACCACGCCAACGGCGCGAGCAGGGCGGCGCTGAGTGCGAACGCCAGCAGGATGCGCAGACGCCAGACCTGGGTCGGCGTGTGCGCCGGGCCGACCACGCGCCAGCAGTCGTCGGCCTGGCGCAGCGCCAGCTCGAAGGCCGGCAGGTCCACGCGGGGATCGGTCAGCGCATCGCGCATCGCAGCATTCTTCTGCGCCCGCGATGTGCGGCCGGTGGCGATGATCTGCGGCTTGAGCTGATACTGCGTTCGTTCCGAGGTGGTGTGCACCCATCGTGCGTGCAGCCGCTCGATCGGTACATTCAGGACGTCGGCTGCGACTTGGGTCAGCGTGGTCTCTGTCGGCTGCGAAGGCGTTGCGCAGTCGCGCCGTATCTTCAACCGCTCGTCCTGGACGGTTCCGTCGGCGCGCAGCGCGGCGATGGCGGCGCCGAGGTTGATCTCCGGCGCCAGGGGCACGGGCATGCTCAGCACCACGGCGAAGTTGATCGCCAGAGCCACGGCGATCGTAATCAGGGTCAGCCCGCCCATCAGGCTCAGGAACGTCGGCGCCGAGCGCGGGGCGCCAGTCATCGCCGTTCGACCGCGGGGTTGAAACGGTAGCCTTCGCCGCGCACGGTCTCGATGGGATCGCTGCATCCGGGCCAGCGCAGTTTGCGTCGCAATCGGCTGACCGCCAGATCCATGGCACGGTCGAAGGCGTCGGCGTCGTCGCCATGAGTAAGCTGCATGAGCCGGTCGCGGCTGAGCAGGCGTCCGGCGCGTTCGACGAACGCGCGCAGCAGATTGCATTCCAGCGGAGTCAGCGCGACGAGTTCGCCGTTGGGGTTCAACAAGCGCCGTTCGGCCGCGTCGAACCGCCAGCCATCGAAATGCGCGATGACGACCGCCGGCGCGCCATCGGTTTTGTCGCGCCGGCGCAACAGTGCGCGCACGCGCGCCAGCAGCTCACGCGGGTCGAAGGGTTTGGCGAGGTAGTCGTCGGCGCCTACTTCCAGGCCGATTACCCGGTCCAGAGCGGTGCCCATGGCGCTAAGCATCAGAATGGCGGCCCCGTTGGCGGCGAGGCGACGGCAGATCGACAGGCCGTCTTCGCCGGGCATCATCCAGTCGAGCACGATCAGGTCCGCTTCGCGCTCGGCCAGATGCCGGTCCATCTCGACGCCGTCCTTGGCCGAGCGCACTGTGTAGCCGTGCCGGGCCAGGTATTCGCACAGGGCGTCGCGAATGCTGGCGTCATCGTCGACGACCAGGATGTTGGAGGCTGCACTCATAGGCCGATTATCCACGGGCTATGTATCGGGTTTGTATCGGAACCCGGTACGTTGTTACGGAGCGGACAAACCGGCGATACCGGATTGGGATGCAATGCAGCCACCTTCAGATTCCGGATGATCGCCATGCCCTCGTTCCCCCGTTTCCCCGTGTTGCTCCCGCTGGCCGCCGTAGGGCTAATGGCGGCACTGACGGTCAGCGCCACGACCGAGCCTGCCCGGCTCGCCGCCACGCCCGAGCCAGCGATCGATTATCGGCTGCCGCTGACGATGCGGGGCGCCTTCGCCGTGGTCGAAGCCTGGCTGCCGGGCATCGAGCAGCCGTTGCACCTGATCGTGGACAGCGCAGCCGGCGGGGGCGTGATCGACACGGAGTTGGCGCGGTCGGCGGGGTTACTGAAGGACGAGGCCTCTTCCAGCATGCAAGTGCATGGCGCCAACGGGCAAACGGCCGCCCTGCCGATGGCGGAGGTCGCCGGGCTGCGCGTCGGCGAGATGAAGCTTAGCGGCTCGTTCATCACCACCGACGCCAAGGCTTTCGCCAGTGCGCCGGAAGTGTCGGTCGACGGCATTCTCGGCAACAACCTGACCGCGATGTACGACGCAACCTTCGATGTGAAGCAGGGCGAGTTGCTGTTGCGCGCGAATGCAGCCGACAAAGGGCGGTGCTACCTCAACAGCTATCCCGAGCGTCCTAAGGACCTGCAGCGATTCGTGTTCATCGATGTGTCGCTGCCGGGCGGGGTCAAGGCGCGGGCGGTGATCGACACCGGTGCGGCGCAGACGGTGATGAACCTGGCCGCGGCCAAGGCATTGGGGTTGCAACCGGGCGACGCGCGATTGCAGCGCCGCGAACGCGGTACCCAAGGCATGGGTCCGGGCAAGGCGACCGACACCTGGCTCTACGATCTGCCTGATCTGGAGATCGGCGAATGGCGGCTCGGCCCGATGAAAGTGCGAATCAGCGAGTTGCCGATCTTCGCGAAGTTGAGCCCCGACGGACGGCCCGCGGTGATCCTCGGCATCGACGCGCTACGGCAGCGGCGGGTGACGATCGAGCGGGACGCAGCGGCGTTCTGTGTCGGCGAAGGCTGATGCGGCACTGGCGTCGGGAAGGGCTGACGAAGATCGAGGGGCTAGCCCCTCGCCCCTACGAACGGCCGTCAGACTGGTTTGAACTCAGGCGCCGTGGGCGCGCCAATTTCCAGCGGTGAACCCTCTCCGCCGTCCGCACGCCCCTCCGAAAGCCCGTTCCTGGCGGCCTTCC
>NZ_JBQEOE010000048.1:24553-40001 GCF_052045105.1 Lysobacter sp. 22409
CGGCTTGTCGGTGCGTCGCACTCAGGGCCGGGTCAGGCGAATATTTTCTGATCCAGGATGAGCTTCATTGCGCCGGATAATAGAGGCTACGCGGCAACGATCGGGCTCATGAGTCAACGCTGGGCAGGCCGCTCGGTGTGGAGAACATAGGCATCCGACAAGTACCCCTGCGCGACTCTGCCTCCTTCGCTGTCGCTCACTACCGGGCCTTTGGGGCCCTGGGTCACGACACAACTGTTCGGGCAGATGTATTCGGCATTACCTATGGCGATGTTTGTCTGGGGCACCTTCGCCTTTGCGACTGCGGCCCCTGCGCTGTCGCGCACCAAGGGCCCGTTGGGGTCTTCGGTTATGACGCAGCTATTCGGGCAGACATACTCGATATTATCGATCTCTATGGTTTCTGCGGTTACTTCCGACACGTACGTCTTTGCCGTTCTGGCCCCCGCAATGTCGCGCACCACGACCCCTTTCGGGCTCTGGCTTACGACACAACCGTTGGGGCAGGCGTATTCAACATTGTCCATCACCATGGTGTGTTCGCTTGCCCCATGGAAAGCAGCCGCCCCGGCCGCGATGACCGCAACGGCCATAGAAGCTTGCTTCAACAAAGTTACGGTTCCCAAACGGCATCCCTCTCGCGACACATCAGAAAATAGCAACGGCTCGTGGTCATTAGATCAGGCGGCACTGAAGAAGTTCAAACATGTGCCGGGCCGTCGCCCACAGACCGGGACATCGCTCCGCGCAACTTCTGCGCCATTGTTGACAGTCATGCGCCCACGAGAAGCCGGGCCTGGCGCCAGTTTCCAGACCCCCTCCGCCATTCGCACACCCTTCCGAATGCCCCATTCCTGGCGGCTTTGCTCAAGAGGCGTTTGGTTCTGGGCAGGCGACGGTGCCGTGACGTCGCCGGTGCCAGCGACTGGTTCACCAGGAAACGAGAGCGGGAAACCGAACCACGCAGAGAAGAGCTCGGCTACCGCGACACGACCCGCCTGAGCCTGGACGGCCGTTGCCTCAGCCAATAGACCCGGCCGGCATGTGTCGGACGCAGCATTCCTGTACCCCGGGGCTCCGCTGATGCCGCTAATCGGTAGAGGTGAAGCCGTGCCGGTTCAGATGTTTCTCGATGCTCTCGTAGCGCGGCTCTTTCCAGTCGAACTCGATCCTCATTGCTTCATCGCTTTGTAGCAGCGGCACGGCAGATGTCACGCCGGGCAAGGTAAGTACCGCGTTCATTGCTTCATCTCGGAATGCATCTGCGGCGCTGCGGTAGACTGAGACTCGCCGGATGATCAGCTTCGGCATTTAGGTTCCTGTGCAAAGTGCATCGACGCGCGCAGCCTAACAAACGATTGAGACAACGATATTGTCGAATTCACATGGGAAACGTGCCACATCGCGCGGAATTTATCGCGAACGACTACATGCGATTGTCGTGCCGCCAGGGAGAACGTTGGATGCGACGTGGATCGCTTCGGATCCATGCGATGTCGGATCGCCATGCGTCGTTGCAACCTTCGAGGCGATGTCGTCGCGACACGGGCCCCGCGAGGGCGTGCCGTCGGGTGCCGCGGACGTAGCGCTGTAGCCTGCCGAGGATTCGCTGGCGACCATTGCGAACTAGCCAGATCCGGCTTGGCGAATGCGCCCACTGTGCGCCAGGATTTGGCTTGCTGCACGCCCTCGCCCGGAACCCTCTGCCACGGTCGGGAGAGGCGCAAGACATCCACCGCGCGCGCACTTGCGTGCGCGCGCGGTGGATCGGTACCGCAAGATCAGAAGGTGACGCTCCAGGTATCGATGCGGCCGGTGTCGAACCAGGCGTTATCGTTGACGCGCAACTTCCAGGTACCGTTGAGCGGCTCGCTCGACAGATTGAACGTAAACGTGCCGCTGACGTTATCGGCGCTGCCGCCGGTGCGGTTGTGGATGTTGTATAGCGAGCCGTCCGGCGCGACCAAGTCGACCTTCAAATCGCCCTTGTAGGTGTGGATGATGTTCACCGACACGCTGGCATTGGTAGGTCCGTTGCCGCTGCGGCCGGATACCGCGATCGAGCTTTCCACCGTGGCGTTGTCGCGGATGGCCACGTCGGTGCCATTGGTGTAGGTCTGAGTGCCGCCGCTGCCGACGGTGACCGTACCGCTCTTGGTGTGGGTGGCACCGTCGTCGTCGGTGACGGTCAGGCTGACAGTGTAGGTGCCGGCCGTGCTGTAGGTCTTGCTCGGGTTGGCCGCAGTCGATGTCGTGCCGTCGCCGAAAGCCCAACTGCGCGAAGCGATCGTGCCGTCGCTGTCGGTCGAGGTGTCGGTGAAGCTCACCGTCAGCCCGCTGACGCTGGAGGTGAAATTGGCGACCGGCGGGTTGTTGCCGGGCCCTCCGGAGAACAAGGAATACAGCAGGCGGTTCGGCGATCCGCGCAGGTCTGTGATCTTGCCCGGAGTGGCGTTGTTGACGATGGCCGTATGGACCTGATCGGGTGTCGCCGCCGGGTTCACCGCCAGGTACAGCGCGGCGACGCCGGCCACGTGGGGCGAGGCCATCGAGGTGCCGCTGTTGGCGGCCGATGCGGTGGCGCTGCCGATACCTGCCGATACGATCGAGGTGCCCGGTGCGAACAGATCGAGACAGCTGCCCCAGCTCGACGCCTGGCCGCTGGTCCAGATGGAACGCGCGTCATTGCGATCGCTGGCTCCGACCGTGAGCGCACGCGGCACTCGCGACGGGGATTCGGTGCACGCGTCGATATTGCCGTTACCCGCCGCCACCACTGCGACGACGCCGGCATTGATCAGATTGTTTACCGCGGTGTCCGTGGCCGTCGAAGCCGGGCCGCCCAGGCTCATGTTCGCCACCGCGGGTTTGACGTGATTCGCGGTGACCCAGTCGATGCCGGCGATGATCTGCGAATTCGGCGCCGTAGAACCGCAACCGAACACACGCACCGGATGCACGGTGGCCTTCTTGGCCACGCCCCAAGTGGTGCCCGCGACCGTGCCGGCGACATGACTGCCGTGACCGTGGCAGTCGGTGGTGCTGGAGTCGCCGGGGACCGAGGAGAAGCCGTTACCGATGCGCCCGGTGAACTCGGTGTGGTCGGCGCGCAGGCCGGTGTCGACGACGTAGGCGTGTACGCCGGCTGCGTCGGTGTCGTAGGTGTAGCTGGTGCTCAGCGGCAGGTCGCGCTGGTCGATGCGGTCGATGCCCCAAGTGGCGTTGTTCTGCGTTGCCTCCACCGACATGTAGCCGTCTTCTTCCACGAAGGCTACCCGCGGATCCTTGAGCAGCTGCGCCAACGCCGCGTCGTCTGCATCGATGACGAAGCCGCGCAACGCATGTTGGTAACTGCGCTGCAGCTTGACGCGGTACTGCTGGGCGATGCCCTGGGCGACGGCGGGCACGTTGGCTACGCCGTTGCGGCTGTCGGCCGACAGCATGGCGGCCTGTGCCTTCAGTACGACGATGTAGCGGCCCTCGATCGGCCTGTCGACGGTCAGCAGCTCGGCGGTCAGGCCTGGCAGCGCGACGGACATCAGTGAAGCACCGATAGCCAGCGACAAAATGCGACGATTCATGCACATCTCTCCGTGTGTGGACGGGACGAGGACAGGCACCGTGGACTACCCATTCGGCGCATTGGCGGTGAGCGGCGTCCCACTCCACGCAGTCCGGCGCGCCCGCTAGCGGCGAGCGCCCGGCATCGCACCGGATACAGCAGCGCGCTGCGGCTCCGCCGCCAGCGCTTCTACGGCACTGACCGTTGTTGCGGTCCCGATTGAAACCCCAAAGGTGCCGCGGTACGCGGCGGGTCACCGTCCTGGCTTCCGCAATGCGCAACATCAGAAAACGGGAAGACCCGACGGCATGTACGGCCGATGCGCTTGCAGGG
This sequence comes from Lysobacter sp. 22409, assembly GCF_052045105.1. Classification (NCBI taxonomy): domain Bacteria; kingdom Pseudomonadati; phylum Pseudomonadota; class Gammaproteobacteria; order Lysobacterales; family Lysobacteraceae; genus Lysobacter; species Lysobacter sp. 22409. The sequence continues at coordinate 28,449 of NZ_JBQEOE010000048.1, forward strand.
CCGTGGCCACCAACCTAGGTAGACAAGCAAGCGGCGTCTATGTTCTGAAAACGGTTTACCGGGGCGCAAATCGTGAACGTGACCCGCATTTCCAACTATCCAAAGAAAGCTTCATGAGCGCATGGCGAACCATACGTCGGCGTGCGCGCATCGTCGCAGCATGAAATGCTCAGGCACGGGACTTCAGGCTGCGTGATCCTCGTGCCTACGGCTAAGCGCGGGCAGAGCCGGCGGCCTCGCCGCAATCGAATTCAGCTTCCGCACGGCGTCGGCGCATCGCCGACCGAAGAATCCTCTGTACTACGCATCGCGGCTACGGCTCATGCGGCATATCGGCTACGACCCGGTCGCCGGCGCGGGGCTCGTGTCTTCGTTCATTCGACACAAATCGAAATCTGGAGTTCTTTCGCAATGCTGTTCGTTCATCCGAACGCTCACGCATATCCAGCCAAGGTTTCGAGCGGAGTTGGCGTTCGGTCGTTGCGCTTTCGGTCGACGCCGATCACGGGCGCGTCATGCCGTCACCGAGATAGTGCGGGCTCCCTTGAAGTAGCTTAGGAGTCAGATATGTCAGATCGTGCAACCATGCATAATCTCAACGATCTCATCGAGATTGCCCGCGACGGCAAGGACTTCTACACCGAGGCTTCCGGAGAGGTGAAGAACGCCGAGCTGTCCGCCTTGTTCTCCCGCATCGCTTCGACGAAATCCGACATCGTTACCGCACTCAGCACGCAAGTCGCGGCGACAGGAGGAAAGCCGGCCGAACATGGGACCTTCGCAGGTTCGATGCAACAGCTTTACGGCAAGGTCCGCGCGGCCTTTGGCGATACCGCCTACGGCTATGTCGCAGAACTGGAGGACTCGGAAGATCGTCTGCTCAAGGCCTTTAACGAGGTGGCAGGCGACTCCAAGCTGACGCCGGCCGCCCGATCCGCTGTGGAGCGGTTCTTGCCGATAGTCCGGGATACGCATCGCGAAATGAGTCAGCTGAAGCACTCGATGAAGGGCGCGGCATAAGCGTTGTGTTCGCCGCCGAGCGCTGCGTCCGGATCGAAGTCGAAAACTTCATGCTGCGATCCGAGGCCTTGGTCGCACTACGCAGGTCAACTCGTTGGATCTGACTCGCGATCTCAGTATGGGAGATTCCCATCCGTCAGCATCTCAACACGGCAGACCAGCTTCCCCCCTGTAGTTGTTCTGCCTCGCGCGTCCGGTTCCCCAACCGGGCGCGTTTTTGTTTTCGGAGCGTGCCGGTGCTCGCCCGGATCGGCTGGCTCAGTTCCCCAAGGTTTCGACGTTCTTCTGCGGGCGCGACGCTGCTGCTTGACAAAAGGCGTCCGGGTTAGGGCCCGTGTCGCGCAGTTACGGCTCCGCGCATCGCGTGAAATCCGCCGCGACTTGGCCGGTCGGCGCCTGCCCGGCGATGACTCTTGATGCGCGCAGCGGGCCATTCGCTGAGCCGATGCTTGAGGTGTCGGATCATGCTGCCGCAGGCTTCGATCACCGCCACCTTGGTCTGTATGGTGAATCGGGCCTCGCAGTTCGCGCGCGATGGATGGGGCCGTCAGTGACGTCCCCATCCACTCAACGACTACCCACCGAGGTGACCGATGACCCGGTCAGCGCTCAGGTCAAGGAGTGGCCGCGTTAGTCCGTGCCCCTAGCCCTTTCGTCCCTTCTATCGGCCTCCAGGCGGTTTCGTCGGCGGTGTTGAGATGATCGATGATCCCGTTGGCGACCGCGTCGAGGAGCGGCTGCGGCAGATCGTGCCCCATGCCCACGACCCCCTTCTCCGGGTCTCCGAGCCACTGGGCCCCAGGGATCGCCTTGCGAGTGGCCTTGCCGCCGGAAATGTGGATGAGCGCGTCCTCGTCGCCATGGATGACCAGGGTCGGCAGGGTCAGGCCATTGAGTTCCTTCGTGCGATCGCCTGCGAGCAGGATGGCGCCCACTTGACGAGCACCGCCGCCAGGATGGGCCGGAGTGCCGTTCGAATCGAGCGAACGCTTGTAAGCCGCCTCAGCAAGCGCTCGACGACGTGGGGCCTCTTCGCCAGCATGGGTTTTCGAACCGATAAGAGCGTACAGCGCCGCTATATGATTGATCGCGCCTTCCTGGTCGGACGGCGGCTCCTTGATCAACTCGCCGATGACGCCGGGCTGCGCATATCCGACCCAGATGTTGCCGGTGGTGCTCATGATCGAGCATAGGCTGCGCGCTCGATCGGGACAGTTGATCACCAGCCTTTGCGCGATCATGGCACCCATCGAAGCCCCGACGATATGGGCGCTGTCGATCCCAAGGTGTTTCAGCAACTGGATGGCGTCATTGGCCATGTCCACAAGGCGATAGCCGTCGGCAGGCGGCTCGCCGGTCCGCCATCGGGTCAAGCCGCTGTCGCGGTTGTCGAAGCGGATGACCAGATATTCCTCTTTCAGCTTGTCGATGAGTTGCTGCGGCCAATGGATCAGCTGCGAGTTCAGGCCCATGATCAACAACACGGGCGGGTGCGATGGGTCGCCTTCAACCCGATAGCACAGCTTTACGTCATCGATCTCAACGAATAAGTCTTCGGATTTCGCCGTCATGAGTTTTCTCCGTTACTGGGTTCGTGGATGAGCGTTTATGGATCCGGGGAGAACCATCCAACCTGTCTCGACTACAACCAACCGAGCGACTCGCTTCGCCCCGCAGATCGATCAGCCACGCTCAAGCCGCCTTTAAACTGGCAGCAACGCAGTGGTTAGAGGCACGAGTCGGCTGCCCAAGCCCTTGTCGACGCGGCTCATGGACAGGTGCTGTTGGATATACCGACCATTGAGATCCGATTCCGAGACGGCGTAGTCGGAGTCCGGCTTCATCACCGAATCTAACGAACAAGCACGAAATCTAACGGGAAACTAAGGGTCTCGCGGGTTCTCATTGCGTGCACTCATTATGTGACGTGTCGCGTTCGCAGAGTGAGTCCAAAGCTTGAATGTTACGATGGCGGCAGTGACCCGTCCCACATAAAGAGGTGCATCGCCGACAACGACGGCATCTTTGCGAGCACTCGCACTTTCGCGAGCCTCGCTGCAGGCGCCGGCCCCCGCAACAGGGATCGCGTAAGCCAATTGGAGCCTGACCGGACCGATGTGCGCCGATCCGACCTCCCCCGGCTTCTGGCAGCGCAGCCCTCGTACTGATTCGCGCAGTGCAACGATGCGAACCGACAGAAATGTCGAACGACCAGCACTGGATGCGGATAGCCGAAAGCTCCCCTGAGAGATCGGCTCCGATGCCCGCAAAGGCACAGAGAACTACCGCTGTTCGATAGATGCCGTCGTGTTCGCTTCTGCAAACCATCTCCATGGCGCGCTCTGCCTGCATCAAACGACGCCCGGCATACGCCCCGTAGCGCTGTTCAGAAACCGGCTGGCCGATGTGCGTACTGGTTCTCGTTACGCGAGAGAAGATCGGCTCTTAATGGGCTTCATTGCGCCTGATACTTTATGAGGTCCGGCATCTGGAGACGGCCGTGAAAGACTCAACGGCGCCATCGCTTGCTGCTCGTAGCTGCCTTGCATCTGGACTTACGCGCCCCTCGAACCGCCGGCCCAACGAAGATCCAACCGCGGGAAGAGGTAAATCGTCCGGCCTTTCTCCGGCCTTTCTATTGTTCGACGCTTAGGTGTATAGGTGTGACGCTGCTTGGCATTACGCGAAACTCGCGGCCTTAGAAGGGGCGTTCAATGCGAGACGTAACAATCCAGAGCGTCGCGAGCCCTCCTGGGACCGAGGCGCGATATCGAGCCGTCGTGCAGTCGGCTCTGGACGCGATCATCGTCATCGACGAACTCGGACAGATAACCGAGTTCAATCCAGCCGCCGAGCGCGTGTTCGGCTGGAGGCGCGAGCAAGTCATGGGCCTTGAGGTCGCAGAAGTCATCATCCCTCCAGACGTGCGGGACAACCATCGGCGGGGCTTTCGCCGGCATTTGATGACCGGCACCTCGACCATCCTCGACCGGAGACTGGAGCTTGTCGCCATTCGGGCAGGCGGCGAGAGGTTCCCCGTCGAGCTGACAGTGACGCGGATCGATGGCGGGACGGCGGCGTATTTCACCGCTTTCATTCGTGATCTTACCGAGCAGAAGCGATTGCTTGCCGCGGAGGCCGACCATGCCAGATACGACGTCGTAACCGGCTTGGTGCGCTATTCCGTTCTGGAGCCTCAGATGATTCGGGCGGTCGAGAACGCTGGGGCGTTCGCCGCTGTGATCTTTATCGACCTGGATCGCTTCCATGGAATCAACGGCTCTCTTGGCCATAAGAACGGCGACGGGGTTCTGAGGGCCGTAGGCGTTCGCCTGCAATCGCTCGCGAGCGAACAGGTCGCTGTATGTCACTTTGCGAGCGACGAGTTTGTCGTCGTCCAACAAGGCGGCGATGCGGCCGCGGCCGTACGTCTCGCCGAGAGTATTCGGAACCTGCTTACCTTGCCGTTCGAGGGCGAGGGTTACCGCGTGTTATTGACCGCGACGATCGGCATAAGCTACGCCCCCGCGCATGGCGACATTACGCTGGATCTGATGCGCCGGGCCCAAGCCGCCGCGGAGCGCGGAAAGGTTCTGGGCCGCAACTGTGTTTGCCCGTTCCAAACCGAGGACATGCAGGACATCGAGGACCGCATCGTAATGGGCGGCCTGTTACGCGAGGCCGTCCAGGCCGGCGAACTGATGCTCCAGTACCAGCCTCAATTTTCGGCTTCGGATATGCGCCTGACCGGCTTCGAATCGCTGTTGCGTTGGAGCAGCCCTGTGCTCGGCGACGTCGCACCGGATAGATTCATACCGATAGCCGAAGGCTTGGGGCTGATCCGGGAAATCGGCGACTGGGTGATACGCGAAGCCTGCCGCCAGATCCGCCTCTGGCTGGATGCCGGCTATACCGGGTTCACGATCGCAGTCAACGTATCGCCGCAACAGCTGCGGCGCGCAGGCCTGCATCGCGCGGTCGACGAGGCACTGCGGGAATTTCGGGTGCCCGGCCATATGCTCGAAATCGAACTGACGGAAAGCTCGGTGCTGGAGAACCTGGTTCGAGTGAAGGATGAGCTTGGCAAGCTCAAGTCCTTGGGGACCCTGCTGACTCTGGACGATTTCGGCACGGGTCATTCTAGCCTCGCCTATCTGAAGCACTTCGCCTGGGACAAGCTGAAAATCGACCAGAGTTTCGTGCGGGGGCTGCCGCACAGCGTTCTGGACGCATCGGTATCGCGGGCGATTCTGACCTTGGGACGGGACCTGGGGCTGCGGGTGGCGGCCGAAGGCGTGGAAACCACCAGTCAGGCCGACTTCTTGCGCGAGCTCGGATGCGACGAGTTGCAGGGCTATCTGATGGGACAACCGGCGCCTGCCGACGCGGCTCAGGTTCATTTCAAGGCCGTCTGAGCCTGGAGGAATGCCGTCGACTGAGCTTGGAAGGCGCGCTGGCAGCGAGCCGAATATTTCCGACGAGCGCTCCAGGATCCCCGACCGGTCGCTGCCTTGCATACAGACGCCGGCGGCGATCGCGTCCAAGTCACAGCTTGCCTATGTCATGACGGGCGCCACCAGGGCCATGTGGGGGGCACGTAGCTTTCAACGTCATGGCCTGGCGGCGTGGCGTTGAAGCGAGGCCAAGGTGTCACACATACGCCTGCGAACCGAAGCCCGGTTTGGACTGGCTTACCGACACGACTCAGGTTGCGGATCGGTCGCATCGCAGCGTAACCGCAGGAGTATCGGCATTGCCGCCGTCGTTTCGCGGGACCGCCTCGGCCAAGCGGATGCGCGACGCTTGGGCCGCGTCGGTGCGGCTCTGCCGCCTTAGTCATGTTGCCGATGTACCTGTCGAACGAAGCGCCTTCCGACCTGCGCTCGAGAAGGCGGTCGATCCTTGCCGAATATGCCGATTGGTTCCACCATCATTAGCCGCACGCTTCCGGAATGCGGCTGGCAGGCTCGCCGGATCGGAGCGGGTTTCTCGCCCGCCGATCGATGGCCCGGAAAAGCGCGGCTGCACTGGATCGTCTTCCCGGGCGTAGTTGCTTTGCGAGGTGAGATCACGATGACCGGCCCCTGGCCTCCCGACATCCGCTACCTGCAGCTGGCCGATCTGACCATCGATCTGCGTTTTCGCCGGCTGATCCACGCCGGGCAGAGCGCGGATGTGCCGCAACGGGTATTCGATCTGCTGGTGCTGTTCCTGGCCGAACCCGACAAGCTTCACACGCGCACCGAATTGTTCGAACGCCTGTGGCCGGGATTGATCGTCGAAGACACCAACCTGTCGCAGACGGTATGGCTGTTGCGCAAGGCGCTGGGCGAAGAGCGCAAGTCATGGATCCGCACCGTGGCCAAGAGCGGCTACGTCTTTCAGGCGCCCGAGCCGGTACGTTCGGTCAGTGAACCGCCGTCGGCGGCGATACCTGCAGAACCGGCGGCCGAGCAGCCCGCGGAATCGACTCCCGCGCAGGTCGACGCGCCGGCGCCCTCGCTCGAAGCAGCCAGGTCGACGCGCAGTGCGTGGTCGCGCCACCGTGTTCGGCTGCTGGCACTGGCGGCAATCGGCCTGGCCGCGATCGCAAGCGCATGGTTTTTCAATCAGCGCACCTCGCCTGCCGAACCGCAGCTCACCGTAGCCTTGGTCACGATAGAAGACGATAGCCGCGCGGCTCGCTGGCCGGCGGAACTGCTCGAACAATGGCTCGGTTGGAAATTGGCCAGCCTGCCCGGCATCAATCTGCTCGACGAAGCGCAACTGGCCGCCGGCGCGCCGGGTTCGGTGAAAGTGCTGTTCCTGTCGTCGGCGACCTCGCCGAGCGACCCCGCAAAGATCAAGGTTTATGTCCGTTTGAGGGACCGCGGCAAGGAGCAGCGGCTGGAAGTCGAAGGTCATCGGTCGGACCTCCCGGCATTGGTCGATTCCTTGTCCCGCCAGATCGTGATGCGCCTGCAACCTGCTTACGCCGAGCCCTGGCCGGCCCTCGAGCTCAGCGCCGATGCTGCCGAGCGTTACGTGCAGGCAGCGCAGGCGTTCAAGCACGGCGACTGGATCGCTGCGGTGCATCTGGGCGAGGAAGTGATCGCCCGCGCTCCGCGTTTCGGCTTGGCGCGCATGCAGCTGGCGCTGGCACAGGCTCGTCTCGCTCAAGCCACAGCGGCCAAGGTGCAAATGGACCAGGCCGTGAAGTTGCTGGCCGGATCGCCGCCGCCGGTCATCGAACTGCTGCAGGCTCAACGCCTGGCGATCGACCCGACCCGCGGCCCCGAGGCTCTGGCGGCGTACGCCAAGTTGGCCGATCGCTCCCCCGAGACCGTGTCTCTCCAGCTTGAATATGCGTGGCAGCTCATCAGAGCGGGCGAACCGCAACGAGCGCTGGAGCGACTGGCGGATCGCCCGGTCAACAACGACACCACTTGCATCTGCGTCGGTAAATGGTTGCTGCGGGCGAACGCTTACGCGGTGCTCAGCGATCCGGTGCGCATGCGCGCGGCCGCCAAGGAGGCAGTGGAGCTGGCGCGAAAGGCCGGTCCGGCATGGAATCTGGAGCAGGCCGATGCGCTCATGGTGCTGGCCAGCGCGAATGCCGGGCAGTTCCCCGAGCGCGGCACGCCGCCCGAATTCGAGCAAGCCGCGGTTCTGTACGAAAAGGGAGGCAACGCCACCGGCGCCTTGGAGGCGCGCGTGCTGGCGCGGCTATCCGCCCCGTTGCCGGCCGACGGCGCCGACCCCGCTTTGGAGGCGTTGCTCGCACGCGCCAACGCCGCCGGCTACCGCGGCCTGGAAATCCACATTCTGATCGCCAGCGCGAATCAACATGCACGGGCCGGCGATATCGCCGGTTATCGGTCGCGGCTGACCCAGGCGGCGGCGATCGCGAGCGCGACCGGCGATCTGATTCCGCTGACCGACTTGAATCTATGGTTGATGGCCGACGATTTGCTCAGCGCCCGCCTGAGCAGCGCTTCGGCCCGATTCAAGCAGCTCTCCGAGATGAAACTGCCCAGCGCGCAGCGCATGTCTTCCAGCCTCTACGCTGCCGACATGAGCCTGGTGCGCGGCGAGTACGCTCAAGCCTTGAAGATCATCGACCATGCCGAAGGAATCTTTCCGCCGACTCCCGCCGGGCAGCCCGACTCGGAGATGCTCACAACATTGATCTGCCTGCGTTCGCAGGCCTTGTTGACCATGGGAGAGCCGGCCAAAGCGCGCGCAAACATAGACCGATGCGCAAAAGGCGACCGAGAGAGCCTGCGCCACTTGGCGTTGAGCCTTCGCAGTCGGGCCGAAATGCTCGCGGGCGACCGGCCCCAGGCCAAGGCCTTATTGGAGCAAGCGGAGCAGGCACTGCCCTCGGGCGCAGCCGATCGATGGGTCGCGTCCTTGGAAGACGCCAGCTTGGCGACGCGTCTGGGCGAGTTCGATCGTTCGCAACGGCTCTACGCGCAAGTACTGCAGCCGATCCAGTCCGCGGGTTATGCCTTGTTGCTAGCCAGAGCCCTGGCCGGCCAGGCCGAGAATGCCGCCGCGCGCGGCGATTGGGCGCGCAGCCGCGATCTGGTCGCGGACGCGCGTCGCCTGATACCGAACGATGCCTGGAACGTGATCGCCCGGCTCGATCTGCTCGAAGCCGCCGATGCACTCGAACGCGGCGACCGCGCCAAGGCGACGGCGCTGGGCAGTGCCCTGCACCGCGAGGCGCGGCGAAGGGGCGACGCCGTCCTGGAACTCGAGCTGCACCGAATATTCGGACCGGGATCAATGTCCGGCGACTGCAGTCCGGCCGAGCGCGAAGCCTTGATTGCACGCACCGGCATGCGCGGCGCCGACGCGAATTGGCTCAATCTTCATTCCGCAGTTCCGGACGGCGGCAGCATCAAGACGCCCGTACCGGCAGGCGCCGGCTCGGACTGATTCGAGTCGGTTTCAATCGGCAAAAAAGCGGACTCCGGGTCCGCTGGGCGAGCCGATTTCCAGCCCTGCCCCTGGCTCGTCCGCACGCCTCTGCGAAAGCCCGGTGCTGGCGGCCTTCCACAAAATGCGTTCGGTTCTGGGCGCATAACACGATCGCGCCCCTTGCCTCTCGTCCGAGCGCGCAAATACGCGGACTTATCGCGATAAGCATCACAAACGTACAGATGCCATGACGACAGCCACTACGACGGCATGGCGGCGCATGGCATCAACGTCCGGTCCGATCTGCCAGCAGCCCGGGCGGAGCCCGTTGAGGTTCCGTCCGCCGGCCGCCGTGGCCAGAGCGGGCCGGTCGCGTTGCCTGCGATCGCCGCCGACTACTTTCACACCGTCATCGTCCAGGGAATTGCGCAGTGGCTATCGACTCTCGTAACTCATCGTCCCGGTGCAGGCGCGTAACGCGCATGCTGCCGGTTTTGTTCTTAAGCGGGCTGATCGCCGCCCCGGCCATCGCGGCGCAACCGCGCCTCGGCGGCGAAGGCCAGGCCCATGCGGGCTTGATGTGGCCGAGCGAGCCGCCGGCGAATTATTGCCAGGCCGGCGTCATGCCGAGCGGCCCGGCGGCGCCGCCGCAAGGTGCGATCGTAGTCCCGGCCGGCGACAACAGCGGTTTCGATTTCCGGCGCGCCGGCGTGACATTCTGGTTCGAGCCGGGCGTGCACACCCTCGGCACGGACAAGTACAGCCAGATCATCGCCCAGGACGGCAATACCTATCTGGGCGGGCCCGGCGCGATCATCGACGGCCAGAACCGCAACCACTACGCCTTCACCAACACGGCGCAGAACGTCGTGGTGCGCTACCTGACCATCCGCAACTTCGGCCGCTATAGCGACGACCCGACGGAAGACTACGGCAACTTCGACCAGGGCGTGGTCAACCACGACGCCGGCGACCACTGGACGATCGAGTACAACACCATCGCCAACAACCGCGGCGCCGGCGTGTTCCTCGGCAGCCACAACAAGGTCAGCTTCAACTGCCTGAAGGACAACGGCCAGTACGGCTTCAGCATGTACAAAAAGCCGTTGCAGAGCGAGGGTCCGCCGACGCCCGAGCAACCGGCGCCGGGCCGCTCGGCCATCGTCGATATCGAGCTGAGCCACAACGAGATCGCCGGCAACAACGTCGACGACTGGGAAGCCAGCACCAAGTGCGGCTGCACCGGCGGCGGCAAGTTCTGGGACGTGCGCGGCGCCAAGATCGTCGGCAACTACGTCCACGACAACCGCGGCACCGGCCTGTGGGCCGACACCAACAACATCGACTTCCTGTTCGAGAACAATTACATCCGCGACAACGCCGGCGTCGGCATCTGGTACGAGATCAGCTACAACGCCACCATCCGCGCCAACACCTTCATCAACAACGGCTGGACCTCGGGTACCTCCGACCTCGGCGCGCCTGCGCCGGCGATCTACCTGTCCGAATCCGGCGGCGACAGCCGCCTGCCCAAGGACGTCAGCGGTTCGGACCTGCTGCGCATCTACGACAACTACTTCGAGAACAATTTCTCCGGGGTGTCGATCTACGAGAGCTCCAATCGCTTCTGCAACTCCAACGGCAACACCAGCCAGGTGTACTGCACGCCCTTCGTCCACCCGGCGCTGATCGTGCGTCCGGACCCGAAAAATCCGAGCAAGTACCCCGATCCGGTCAGTCATCTGCACCCGTGCTACACCCAGATCAACGGCGATGCGGCCTTGCAACGCGACTGCCGCTGGCACGCCAAGAACATCGAGGTGACCGGCAACGAGTTCTACTTCGATCCGGCGGTGGTGCCGTGCGGCAGTTCCAGCTTCTGCGGCGCGCAGGCGCTGTACGCCACCGGCGACAACAACCTGAGTTGGTCGCCGTACACCGCGCAGCAGGTGCAGAACGATGTGATGTTCAACAACAACAACCGCTTCGCCAACAACCACTACTACGGCCCCTGGCGTTTCGCCAAGCGTTACGGCGAGACGATGAGCTTCAAGAGCTGGCAGGCCGCGCCCTATCTGCAGGACGCCGGCAGCACCACCGACGGCTCGTCGTTCAACCTGCTCGATCCGCAAACCGCCACCCTGGAAGCGTCGGCCGGTCTATGGACCGCGTGGTACGGCAGCCGCATCGCCCGCGCCGATGTCGGCCACGGCGGCGCGCACAGCCTGCAGGTGGTGGCCGAGGACAGCTACTGGGGCGTGGCCCTCGCCAACCATCCCGGCTACTTGTCCGACAACGCCGCCAAGCGCTTGAGCTTCTGGGTCAAGCGTGTCGCCGGCACCCCGCCGCTGCCCGCCAACGCGCGCGTGCGCCTGCGCTGGCTCAAAGAGGACGGCAAGCCGGCGACCGGCGATGAAGAAACCTCGTTCAGCGACGTTTCGCTGGGCGCGGCCGGCGACGAGTGGACCCAGGTGGTCGCCGATGTGCAACCGCCCGCGCTGACCGCGAGCGTGTGGGTGCTGTTGGTGGGCTCGGGCGGCTCGGCCAATCACAACGCCAGCTTCTACCTCGACGACATCGTGTTGCAGGACGCGCCGCAGTAAGTACAGCGCACGACGTGCCGCGAAC
>NZ_JBQEOE010000049.1:0-37199 GCF_052045105.1 Lysobacter sp. 22409
GTAACCAAAGAAAAGGGCTCTCCTTGCAAGGGCACAGGCCACGAGTGCGATGCTGTCGCCGGGATTTTTCGATAAGACGTCCCTGTCTTATCGAAAAACGGCGCACGTCCTGTGCGCCGCCCTCCGGGTCTCCACTTGACCGGTAAAGCGGCAAAGCAGATCAAAATCTCGGCAACGGCAACGGCAACGGCAACGGCAACGGCAACGGCAACGGCAACGTCCGTTGCGTTTGCGGATCTTGGCTGCGGGGGGCGCGACTTACCTCGCTCCTACACTCGATGCAGCGTCGCCCCCTGTAGGAGCGGCGTGAGCCGCGACCTCCATCCAATGCGACAGGCACAGCCGGAGTGCGCCGGCTTCGTGGACGTGCGTTGCCTATGCAGATCCGGCCTTCGGGCGGTCGCGACTTGCGTCGCTCCTACTCCAAAGCGGCGCCGCTCCATTGGGTAGGAGCGGCGCGAGCCGCGACCGTGATGTTCGGTGGGCGCCGCGACTGCGAGGTCTTGATCATCCTTGACGCCGCCCTCTACCGAAAGCGGCGTCGAGGCAGGTGGCGTAGGCTCAGACCCCGATCGCCGGATCGCTGACGCTGGCCGTGCCGTTTTCGGCATGGCCGGCGATGCGCCGCAGCCAACCCGCATCCGAATCGGAGGTGATGCTGAAGTCGTACCAGCGCTTGCTCGTGGCAAGCGGCCAGTGGTCGCGCAGGGTCGCGCCCGGCGCCAGGTCGTAATGGCGCGCCGGTGCGTCGCTGTAGCGGTTCGCACGCAGGCTCAGGCGGCAGGCGGCGCGGCCGCGGTTGACGAATTCGAGCACCAGCATCTCGCCGATCGCGTCGTGGCGGACCGAGACTTCCGGGGCCGCACCCTGGGCCGCGGTCGCCTTGAGCAGGTCGCCGCGGAACACGCGCAGGAAACCGTTCGGGCCATAGGCCGAAAGATCGTAGATGCCCTTGGTGTACTGCTTGGCGCTCCAGTAATCCGACAACTGCGTGCCCGGGTCGAGCGTGTAGTACCAGGGACCGTCGCTGCGGTTGCCGGCATACACGTTGAAACAGGCGCCGGCGATGCCGTCGTTGCCGAAATCCAGCCAATAACGCCCGCTGCTCGCTTCGATGCGGCCGTCGACGCGCAGCTCGTACGGCAGCGCGCGCGCCGGCCGCTGGCCGCGTTCCTGGCGCGGCATCCGCGCTTGCGCGGGCGGCTTGGGGGCCGCCAGTTTGCAGCTGGCGTCGGCGCCGGACATGGCGCCGTCGGTGTCGGGCAGGGCCGGCCACTGCGCATTCGGATTGGCGAAATCGAAGGCCGTGCTGAGGTCGCCGGCAACGGTGCGGCGCCAGGCGCTGATGTTCGGCTCGGCGATGCCGAAGCGCGCTTCCAGGAAGCGCAGCACCGAGGTGTGGTCGAACACCTGCGAATTGACCCAGCCGCCCTTGCTCCACGGCGAGATCACGAACATCGGCACGCGCACGCCGAGCCCGACCGGCACGCCGTTGTAGTTCTCGGTCGCGGTATCGACCGTGCTCTTGCCGAGGCTGGAGGTGATCGCCGGCAGCGGCGGCGGCACGTGATCGAAGAAACCGCCGTTCTCGTCGTAGTTGATGATGAAGACGGTCTTGGACCAGACCTCGGGATTGGCGACCAGGGCTTCGAGCAGGCGCGCGGTCAGCGACTCGCCGTAGGCCGGCGTGGCTTCCGGGTGCTCGCTCATGATGTACGGCGGCACGATCCACGACACCGCGGGCAAGGTGCCTTCGCGCACGTCCTTGGCGAAATCGGCGATCAGGTATTCGCCGCGCGAGGCCTTGGCGTTCTCGGCGGTGGAACCCGGCGCCCAGGCGCGGCCGCGTTTGTAGAGTTCGGACTGACGGTCGAGCTTGCGGAAGTTCGCGAAGTAGGGGAGCGAGTTGTCGCCGTAGTTGTCGTGCTCCTGGTACACCCGCCAGGCGATGCCGGCGTTTTGCAGACGCTCGGCATAAGTCGTCCAGCGATGGCCGACGAAGGTCGGCTTGTCCAACGCCATGTCGGCGGTCCAGTTGCCGTCGTCGGCGTTGTTGACCGCCTGGGGGCCGAAATCGCCGACGGTCATGCCGCTGGTGCCGGCGAACAGGTGCATGCGGTTCGGATTGGTCGGGCCGTGGTGCGAGCAGTAATAGGCGTCGCACACCGTGAACGCGTCGGCCAGCGCGTAGTAGAACGGCAGGTCCTCGCGGGTGAAATGGCCCATGCACATCGGGCCCTTGGTCGCGACCCAGGCGTTGTAGTCCTTCCAGCGCGTGTGCGAGCCCTTCCAGCTGTGGTCGATATCGGCCATGCAATGCGCGGCGGTGCTGCGGGTGTCGAGATGGAACGGCAGCACGGCCTGCGAGTTGGTCGTCGACTTCGGCTGCTGCCAGACCGTCTTGCCGCCCGGCAGCGGAATCGGGCGCGGGTCGTCGAAGCCGCGCACGCCGCGCAACGCGCCGAGGTAATGATCGAAGGAGCGGTTTTCCTGCATCAGGATCACCACGTGCTGCACGTCCTGGATCGTGCCGCTGACGCGTGCGGCCGGCGTGGCGAGCGCAGCGCGGATTGAAGGAGGCAGCAGGCCCAGCGCGGCGGACGCGCCGGCGAGTTTGAGGAAGTCGCGACGGGTGGATGCGGTCAAGGCCTGGCTCCGGTGCTGGGCGTGGCGGCGTATCGCCGCAGGAAAAGATAAGCCTGAGCGTTACAGATTGCAGGTTTGTGGCAGCGTCGCGCCAGCGGGGCGGGTCACGTTTTCGCAAGCGCGCGCGGGCGATCGACAGGGGAAGTTATGTGAGCGTCATCGCGGCGTGCGGATTCGGCGATGCTTTCGTTGCGCTCATGCCGGGAGGTATATGCGCAAAATTGCAGCGTTCTGAGGCGTTTTCTCGGGGTGATGCAAGCAGCCGACGCGCCAGGGACAGCAGCGATGCAAGTCGCGATCATGCGATCGAAAGATTAGTCGTCGCCTTGCTTTCGTTTTCGCGGGTCACACCGCTCCTACGCGGCGCTGGCGGTCTTCTGTAGGAGCGACGTGAGTCGCGACCCATGTTGCGCGGAGGGTTTTCGTCGTAGCCGTGATTTCGAGGTCGCGGCTCACGCCGCTCCTACAAGAGCCGATGCGCCAGGGGTAGGAGCGATGCAAGTCGCAACCCATGTTGCGCGGAGGGTTTCGTCGCAGCCGTGGTTTCGCGGTCGCGGCTCGCGCCGCTCATACCCGGCGCCGGCGACTTTCTGTAGGAGCGACGTGAGTCGCGACCCACGTTGCGCGGAGAATTTCGTAGTAGCCGCGATCCCGCGGTCGCGGCTCACGCCGCTCCTACCCGGAGCCGGCGACTTTCTGTAGGAGCGACGTGAGTCGCGACCCACGTTACGCAGAGAGTTTCGTAGTAGCCGCGATCCCACGGTCGCGGCTCACGCCGCTCTTACAAGAGCCGATGCACCAGGGGTAGGAGCGACGCAAGTCGCGACCCACGTTGCGCAGAGGGTTTCGTCGTAGCCGTGGTTTCGCGGTCGCGGCTCGCGCCGCTCCTACCCGGAGCGGGACGGACGCTGCTCAATCTCGCAACCACTTGGTCATCAGCCGGCGCGGATGCGCCGCATAGCCCGCGCGTTCGTAAATGCCGCGCGCATGGGCGTTGTCGTCGTTGACCTCGAGCCGCAACGCATCCAGGCCCTCGGCCCGGCATAGCGCTTCGATCTCGGCCAAGGCGCGCTTGGCCAGGCCGCCGCCGCGGTGCGCGGGCAGCACGAACAGCTCGTCGAGCAGGCCGTAGCGGCCGCCGAATTCCAGGCTGAAACAGAAACCGAGGACGAAATAGCCGGCGATCTCGCCGTCGCGTTCGATCAAACGCAGGCGGCCGGCAGTGGCGTCGGCCACCAACGTCGCGAGTGCGCGACGCAGGGCGGCCTCGTCCCAGGGCAGGTGCTCGACTTCGTAGAACTCGCGCAGCACCGGCAACAGACGCGGAAAGTCCGCGTCGGTCGCCGCTGCGAAACGATAGTCGGAACCTTGCGCCACGATCAGTCGGCGCGGCCGGCGAATTCGCCTGTGGCCGTGTTGACCAGCACGCGCTCGCCGTTGCCGATGTATTCCGGAACCATGATCTCGATACCGGTCTGCAACTTGGCCGGCTTCGGACGCTTGGTCGCGGTGCCGCCCTTGAGTTCCGGCGGGGTCTCGACCACTTCCAGGGCCACGCTGGCCGGCAGCTGCAGCGCCACCGGCTGGTCGTCGATGATCTGCACGTAGCAGCCGCTGAGATCGTCGACGATGTAGCCGGCGTCGTCGCCGACCACATCGGCATCGAGCGTATACGGCGTGTAGTCCTCGTCGTCGAGGAACACGAACGCGTCGCCGTCCTTGTACGAATAGGTGACCTGGCGGCGGGTCAGTTCGACTTCCTTGAGCTCGTCGTCGCCGCCGACGCTCAGGTCGAACTTGGTGCCGCCCGGAACCGAGTACATGGTGAAGCGGAACTTGACGTTGCCGCCGCGGCCTTGCGGCGAGCTGCGTTCGATGTCGCGCACCTGGTACACGGTGTTGTTGTGCTCGATTACGTTACCTTTTTTTACGTCGTAGGCTTTCATGGTTTGGGGCCGGGAATGGGGAATGGGGAATAGAGAATCGTGAGAGCGGAAGACAGCAAGCGGGAAGTCGAGCGGGAACCGGTTTTACGATTCCCGATTCTCCATTCCCGATTCCCGTCTTACTTCGGCGCCAACCGCGTCGCGCCGTCGAGGCGGATGGTCTCGCCGTTGAGGTAACGGTTGCCGAGGATGTAGGCGACCAGGTCGGCGAACTCCTCCGGACGGCCGAGGCGCGAGGGGAAGGGGATCGAAGCGCTCAGCGACTGCTGCACCGAGTCCGGCATGCCGTCGACCATCGGGGTCCAGAAGATGCCCGGGGCGACCGTCATCACGCGGATGCCGAAGCGCGAAAATTCGCGCGCCATCGGCAGGGTCATGCCGACCACGCCGGCCTTCGAGGCCGAGTACGCGGCCTGGCCGATCTGGCCCTCGTAGGCGGCCACCGAGGCGGTGTTGACGATCACGCCGCGCTCGCCGTCTTCGCCGGCTTCGTTGTGCTGCATCAGGTTGGCCGCGGCCTTGGCGACGTTGAAGCTGCCGACCAGGTTGACCATGACCGTGGTCTGGAACTGCGACAGCGCCATCGGCGCGTCCTTGCCGAGCACGCGGCCGGCGCCGAGGATGCCGGCGCAGTTGATCGTCGCGTTCAAACCGCCGAGGAACTCCTTGGCGGCGCCGATGTTGGCGGCCACGCCGGCTTCGTCGGTGACGTCGGTGCGGAAATAGCGGGCCTTGTCGGCGCCCAGTTCGGCGACGGCCAGCGCGCCCTTGTCGTCGTTGACGTCGAACAGGGCGACCTTGCCGCCGCGGGCGACCAGGTGCTGGGCCACGGCCAGGCCGAGGCCGGAAACGCCGCCGGTGATCACGGCGCGGACGTTGTCGAGTTGCATGAGCGGTCCTGAAGGCGGAAAGGGCGCCATTCTAAAGGACCCGCCGGGCCGGCGTCGGGGCAGGGCGCTGCGGTCCCTGTGGCCCGGCCGGGCCCGCCACGCCTTGCAAACCTAAACCGAGCGCAGATACCAGGTGTGGCTGCCGGGCAGTTCCCCGTAGCCCATCGGCGCCTCCAGCAGTTGGAAACTGTTGCCCTGCAGCAAGCGCTGGGCCTCGCTCATCCGGTCCAGCATCTCGGCATAGCACTGGCCGAAGCCGAACCCGCGCGCCGTCAGCAGGCACTTGTCCAGCAGCGCCTGGCCCAGGCCCAGCCCGCGCACCGACGGCAGCAGGTAGAACTTGCGCAGCTCGCAGGTGCCGTCGTCGCCGCCGAGCAAGGGCGCGATGCCGGCGCCACCGCCGAGCTTGCCATCGCGTTCGACCACGAAATACGCGCTGCGCGGCCGGCTGTAGAAGCGCTGCATGGCATCCACTTCCGGGTCGCTGACCGAGCCGGCGCCGAATTCCGCCTGCACCTGCCGGGCGATGGCCGCCAGCGCGGCATCGTCGCGGGGCAGGATCGGACGCACTACGACACCGGGCGGCAAGGTCATGCGGGCGAAACTCTTCGAAGGGATCGGGCTACATCCTCGCTCAGGTCGGGGCGCTTGCGAAGATGTCGGCGCCAAGACAGCGAAGCCGTGCGCTGCGGGACGGCTATCGCCCGCGCATCGTGCGTAGCTCGTGTCCGCATCGACGCGGGGATTGCGTTTATGCGCGTGGCCAACTGCGAAGCGGCTCGCCAGGGCGAGGCCTTGAGCATCGCTGCAACCGCGCCTCAACCCCGCATCCGGCCGAGGCAGTAATCGCGCAGGTCGTTCGGGGCCAGCCCCGGCGCGAACAGGAAGCCTTGGCCGATGGCGACCCCGAGTTCGCGCAGGAAGGCGCGCTGGCGTTCGGTTTCGATGCCTTCGGCGACCAGGCCGAGGCCGAGGCTGCGGGCGATGCCGGTGACGGCCTGGCAGACGGCGACGTCGGACTGGTTGTCGGGCACGCCCTGGACGAACAACTGGCTCAGTTTGAGGCCGTGGATCGGCAGCCGGCGCAGGTAGTTGAGGGCGCTGTAGCCTTCGCCGAAATCGTCGATCGACAGGCTTACGCCGAGTTCGCGCAGGCGGGCGAAGGTGCGCACGGTGTCGGGGGCGTCCTCGATCAGTACGCGCTCGGTGAATTCCAGTTCCAGCGCGCTGCCGGACAGGCCGTACTCGGACAAGGCCTCGGTGACGCTGTTGGCGAGGTCGTCGCCGAGGAACTGGCGATAGGACACGTTGACCGCGACCCGCTCGATGCGCAGGCCCTGGTCGCGCCACTCGCGCAACTGCCGGCAGGCCTCGTGCAGCACCCAACCGCCGATGCCGACGATGTCGCCGGTGGTTTCGGCGTGGCCGATGAAACGGTCCGGGCGCATCTCGCCGAGCGAGCGGTTGCGCCAGCGGATCAGGGCTTCGACCGCGATCACGCTGCCGTCGCTGAGATCGACCTGCGGTTGATAGACCAGATGCAGTTCGTCGTTGTGCACCGCGCGCCGCAGATGGGTTTCCAGTTGCAGGCGATGCAGTTGCTGCTCGGCCAGTTCGGGCGTGAACGCCTGCCAGCTGTTGCGGCCGCGGCGCTTGCTGTCGTACATGGCGACATCGGCGCTCTGGATCAGCTGCTGGGCGGTGCGGCCGTCGAGCGGCGACTGGGCGATGCCGATGCTCGCGGTGATGCTGAACTCCTCGCCGTCGACGCGGAAGCTATCGCCGAAGGTTTCCAGAATGGAATCGGCGATGCGTTCGGCGCGCTGCGGCTCGCCGTCGAGCGAGCAGACCACCAGGAATTCGTCGCCGCCGAAGCGGGCGATCTGCGCGCGTTCGCCTACGGCCTGGCGGATGCGCCGCGCCGCCGATGCCAGCAGGCGGTCGCCGGCGGCATGGCCGAGCACGTCGTTGACGACCTTGAAGCGGTCGAGATCGATGTAGAGCACGGCGATGGGCGATTGCGGGAAAGTATCGAGGCGTTGTTCGAGTTCGGCCTGCACGGCGTCGCGGTTGAGCAGGCCGGTCAGCGGATCGCTGCGCGCCTGTACCCGCAGGTGTTCCTCTTCGAGCTTGCGCTCGGTGATGTCCTGCAGGGTGCCGGTGATGACCTGGCCGATCGGCTCGCCGGTGCCGGCGTCGCCGATGACGCGCACCCAGAAGCTGCTGCCGTCCGGGCGCAGGCCTTGCACTTCCAGGTCCAGGCCGCGGCCGTTGCCGAGGCTGCGTTCGAGCCCGTTGCGCAGGCGGTGGCGATCGAGCGGGCGCAAGCAGTTGAGCAGTTCCTCGATCGAAATCAGCGGCGTGTCGTAACCGAGGATATGGGTGGCTTCGTCGGTCAGGTACAGACGGTCGCGGCCCGAGTCCCATTCCCAGCCGCCGATGTGCGCCAGCGCCTGGGCGCGGTCGAACAGGGCGCTGTCGCGCTTGAGCGCGGTGACGTTGGAGAACAGCGCGAATACCTGGTGCGGGCGGTCGCCGCCGGCCGGGAAGCGCGGCACCGCGGTCACCGACAGCCAGATCAGCTCGCGGCGGTCGCGGTGGTACAGGCCGAGCACGGTGCTTTCGACGATGCGGCCGGTCGACAGGGCGACCGTGGACGGATACTGGTCCCGGCTGAGTTCGTGGCCGCGCTCGTCGATCACCATCCACTGCCCGGAACGCAGTTCGTCGGCGATGCTTTCGCCGCTGTGCAACGACAGCAGGCGCATCGCCGCGCTGTTGGCATAGACGATGCGCAGGTTGTCGTCCTGCACGATCACGCCGCGATCGATCAGTTCGACCAACTCGCGGAAACGCAGCTCGGCTTCCTGGCGATTGCTGAGGTCGCGGGCGATGGCGATGATGCGGCGCTGGCCCTGATGGAGGAAGCCGGCCGAATGCACTTCGACCGGAAAGCGCGTGCCGTCGCCGCGCTTGTTGGTGACTTCGATGATGTAGCTCTGGCCGCGGTTCAGCGTTTCCCACACCGGGATCAAATGATCGCGCGGCAGTTCCGGATTGAGGATGTGGATCGGCTGGCCGAGGATCTCGTCGCGGATGCGCCGGTGCTCCTGGGTGCCGTGGCGGTTGATCTCGACCACGGTGCCTTCTTCGTCGAGCACGGTGACCAGGTCGGGAATCGCATCGAAGGCGGCACGGTACAGGCAGGCGTGATCGGCTCCGGCGGCTTCGTGTCCGCTGCCGTTGCCGCCACGGCGCAAGGCCTCGGCGGCATCGTTGAGCACGCGGCGCAAGCCCGGATCGAGGGCGGGGTCGTCCAGTGCGCGTTCGAGCGCCGCCAGCGTATCCGCCACCGAGGCTTGCGCCGATGGCAGCGGAGTGTCCGCGGGCGCGCCGGGCTTCACGCGGCGAGGGCCTTGCCGACCTTGCTGCCGGTTTCGCGGCCGAGCAGGCCGGCCAGCCAGCGTCCGGTCTCGGCCAGCGCGTCGAGATCGACGCCGGTCTCGATGCCGAGCCCGTGCAGCATGTAGACCACGTCTTCGCTGGCGACGTTGCCGCTGGCGCCCTTGGCGTAGGGGCAGCCGCCGGTGCCGGAGACCGCCGAGTCGACCACGGCCACGCCTTCTTCCAGGCAGGCCAGGATGTTCGATAGGGCCTGGCCGTAGGTGTCGTGGAAATGCACGGCTAAGGCCGCGGTCGGCACTTCCGAGGCTACCGCCTTGAACATCGCTCGCGCCTTGCCCGGCGTGCCCACGCCGATGGTGTCGCCGAGGGAAACCTCGTAGCAGCCCATCGCATGCAGCGCGCGCGCCACGCGCACCACATCGGCGACCGGCACCGCGCCCTGGTAGGGGCAGCCGAGCACGGTCGAGACATAGCCGCGCACCGCGACGCCGTCGGCCTTGGCGCGCGCCATCACCGGTTCGAAGCGGGCCAGCGACTCGTCGATGCTGGCGTTGATGTTGGTGCGGTTGAACGCTTCCGAGGCCGCGGTGAACACCGCGATCTCTTCCACGCCGACCGCGCGTGCGCGTTCGTAGCCTTGTTCGTTCGGCACCAGCACCGGGTAATGCACGCCGGGCTTGCGATGGATGCCGGCGAAGACCTCGGCGGCGTCGGCGAGCTGCGGCACCCATTTCGGGCTGACGAAACTGGTCGCTTCGATGCTGCGCAGGCCGGTCGCCGACAGGCGATCGATCAGGGCGATCTTGTCGGCGGTGGCGATCTGCGTCTTCTCGTTCTGCAGTCCGTCGCGCGGACCGACTTCGACGATACGTACGGAAGCGGGCTGGGTCATCGTGTGTCCTTGGCGGTGGCGCGTTGCAGCACCATGGCTTTCTTGTCGGTGTCGTAGAGCAGACCGGCGTGCTCTTCGAGGGTGTCGCGCAGTTGTTGCGACGTGCCCTCGACCAGGGCGAAGCGGTCTTCGAGTTTGCGCCCGCGCAGGCTGCCGGCGGCGATCGCCGTAAGCGCGCGTTGCGAGTCGGGCAACCAGGCATTGGCTTGGTCGCCTTCGATGCGGTACAGGACCAGGAATACGGCGCCGGCCGGCGCGGTCTTGCTGAGTTGCTTCTGCTCGGCCCCGATCGCACGCTCGGCATCGGCGGGAGTCAGGACGATGTAGCGGTCGCGTCCGACTTTGAAACCGGTCAGGTCGAGTGCGACCGGTTGCTCGCGCAGGCCGGGCCAGTCCTCGGTGTGGCAGCGCGCGTCGATACGGATGCGTTTGGCGATGCCGTCGGCGCGCAGGTTCCACTCGCCGGGCAGTTCCGGGTCGCAGCTGCGTTCGGTCACCGGCGAGCGCTCGAAGGCGACGCAGCCGCCCAGCAGGCCCAGCGATACCGCCAGGGCGCCGAGCAGCGCGCCGCGCCGGCGCGGCATGGCCGCGGACGAGGGCGGGGCGTGATCGGGCGGGGGCGCTTTCATCGAGGGCCGTTGGGTATGGCGGTAGGACCGAATGATCGGGCGTGAGAGCTCCGCTGCGAAAGGCATCATGAGCCCGGAAAGCGGCAAAGCTCAAGCGGGAGCCCGGGTTGCGCTATTGCAACCGCGGTTTTCCGGTTGCGGCCGCGGGCTGCGCCTCGATGCCCGTGCCGTCCCCCACTACGCGCCTGCTACTCCCGCTATCCCGTGGTATTCCCCCTTTGGAAAAGGGGTAGGGGGATTTGCTCCGCACGTCCCGACCGAAGTGTCCCGGAGCGCAAAGCAAATCCCCCGCGCGATGGGGTTCACAGCGGCATCGGACTTGCGTTGCGCGCCGCCCCCTTTGCAAAGGGGGCAATTTCCCGTCGATCCGCCATTCTTCGGCTGTCGCGCAGTCCCGTTATGCCGTGCTGCTCCCCCCTTTGAAAAAGGGGGGAGGGGGGATTTGCTCTTGCAACTCCAGCCGCAGCGCAAAGTCCCCGCCGCGTAGCCTCAGGCCGTTTCCAGCGTCGCCAGCACGGCGTCGGCTTCGACGAAATCGCCGGCCACTGCGCGCACTTCGGCGAGGATGCCGGCGCGCGGCGCCTTCAGGCTCAGCTCCATCTTCATCGCTTCGATCACCATCACTTCCTGGCCGGCCTCGACCGCATCGCCGGCGGCGAGCTTGACCACGACCACGCGGCCGGGCATCGGCGCGGTGACGTTGTTGCCGGAACCGGACGCGGCGCTGTGTTCGTGGCGGTACATGGGCACCGATTCCAGGCGCAGGCGGCGCTGGCCGTCGTGCATGACCACGCGGCCGCCGTTCTCGGTCAGGCCGTCGCCGAACGCGGTCAGGCGACGGGCGCGGCCGTCGATGCGCAGGCTCAGTTCGGCGCCGTCGAGGCGCGCACCCTGGACCTGGTGTTGAACGTCGGCGAGCGCGGGAATCTCGATGCGGTAATCGCCGCCGCTGCCGTGCGCCTGCAACTCCAGGCGCTCGTCGCGCTGGACGAAGGCCAGGCTGCGGCGGCCGCCGTGGCCGAGGCGCCAGCCATCGGCGATCGCCCACGGCGAATCCGGGTCGTTGGAGGCGGCGGCGTTATCGCGGCTGCGGCGTTCCTGCGCCAGCAACTGGACCACGGTCGCGCCGATCAGCAGGTCGCGGTCGCCGGCGGCCTGCGCCGAGGGCATGAATTCCTCGAGATGACGATCCAGATAACCGGTGTCGATACGGCCCTCGACTACCGCGGGATGGCGGACGAGGCGTTCGAGAAATTCGATGTTCGACTTCGGCCCGGCGATCTCGCATTGGGCGAGCGCGCCGCGCAGGCGCGCCAGCGCGCGCGGACGGTCCTGGTCGAACACGATCAGCTTGGCGATCATCGGGTCGTAGAAGATCGTCACCGTGTCGCCTTCGATCACGCCCGAATCCAGGCGCACATGGGCGTCGGCGGACGGCAGGCGCAAGCGTTCCAGCTTGCCCGAGCCCGGCAGGAAGCCGGCTTCGGGGTCTTCGGCATACAAACGCACTTCGATCGCGTGGCCGTGCTGGCCGATGCTGTCCTGCGCGCGCGGCAGGGCTTCGCCGGCGGCGACGCGCAACTGCCACTCGACCAGGTCCAGGCCGGTGACGAGCTCGGTGACCGGATGCTCGACCTGCAGGCGGGTGTTGATTTCCATGAAATAGAAACCGCCGTCCTGTCCGACGATGAACTCGACGGTGCCGGCGTTGACGTAGTCGATCGCTTGCCCGGCCAACACCGCCGCCGCGCCCATCGTCGCGCGCAGTTCGGCGCTGAGGAACGGCGACGGCGATTCTTCCAGCACCTTCTGGTAGCGGCGCTGGGCCGAGCACTCGCGCTCGTTGAGGTGGATCACCTGGCCGTGGCGGTCGCCGAAGATCTGGATCTCGATGTGGCGCGGGCGTTCGACATAGCGTTCGAGCAGCACGCGGTCGCGGCCGAAGGCGTTGCGCGCCTCGCGCTGGCAGCTTTCCAGCAGGGCGAGGAATTCTTCGCTGTCGCGCACGATGCGCATGCCCTTGCCGCCGCCGCCGTGCGCGGCCTTGATCATCAGCGGATAGCCGATGCGGTCGGCTTCGCCGTGCAGCAGCGCCGGGTCCTGGTTCTCGCCGGTATAACCCGGCACCACCGGCACGCCGGCGGCCTGCATCAGTTCCTTGGCGCCGGCCTTGCTGCCCATCTTGCGCATCGAGGCGGCCTTGGGGCCGATGAAGGCGATGCCCGCGGCCTCGACCGCGTCGGCGAAGTCGGCGTTCTCGCTGAGGAAGCCGTAGCCGGGATGGATCGCCTGGGCGCCGCAGCGCAGCGCCACCTCGATGATCGCGTCGCCGCGCAGATAGCTGTCGGCCGGGCGCGGGCCGCCGATCGGATAGGCCTCGTCGGCCTGGCGCACGTGTTGGGCGTCTGCGTCGGCCTCGGAATACACCGCGACGGTGCGGATGCCGAGGGTGCGGCAAGTGCGGATGACGCGACAGGCGATCTCGCCGCGGTTGGCGATCAGGATTTTTTCAAACATGAAGGAGCACGCCGATCGGGCGCCGCAGCGCAGGGTGGAAGGAGGCCGCGCTGCGAACGGGTCGCGCGCGGTCTGCGTATTTTCGCCTAAGCATCGGCGCGGTGGGGCGGTTGGGATATCTGTGCCACGGCGCCGCTCGCGGCACGCCGTCGCAATACCGCGATGCGGTGCTGCGCGGTCGCCATCAGGCGGCCGGTGCGTGGCACACGGCCTCGACGTTGTTGCCGTCGGGGTCGATCACGTAGGCGCCGTAGTAGTCGGGGTGGTAGTGCGGACGCACGCTCGGTGCGCCGTTGTCGGTGGCGCCGGCGGCCAGGGCCTCGGCGTGGAAGGCGTCGACCTGGGCGCGGCTGCCGGCGCTGAAGGCCACGTGGGTATCGCCGGAGGGCTTGCTGCCCTTGCTGATCCAGAATGCGGGACGCTGCGGCGGGCCGAAACCGAAGACCTCGTCGCCGCCGGTGATTTCCTTGCCGATCGTCGTTACCAGGCCGTAGCCCAGCGGAGCCAGCGCGCGCAAATAGAAGTCGCGGCTGCGCAGGTGGTCGGCGGCGGACAAACCGAGATGGTCGAGCATGGGACGCTCCTTGGCGCACGGGCCTTTACGGGCACCAGTGGGCTTTGCGCTTGTCGAGGAAGGCCGACAGACCTTCCTGGCCCTCGGACGATACGCGCAGCGCCGCGATGAGCGCGGCATTGTCGGCGTCCAGGCGGGCGCCGTCGCGTTCGCCGTCGACGCGGCGGACCAGGGTCTTGGCCTGGGCGGCGGCGTGCGGGCCGGCCTTGAGCAACAGCGCGATCTGCTGCGTGACCGCGGCGTCGAGGGCGTCCTCGGCGACCACCTCGTGGAGCAGGCCGATGCGCAGGGCGGTGGCGGCGTCGAAGATTTCCGCGGTCGCGAACCAGCGCCGCGACTCGCGCGCGCCGATCGCCTCGATCACGTACGGCGAGATCACCGCCGGCAGCAGGCCCAGCTTGCTTTCGGTCAGGCCGAACTTGGCCGCCGGGGCGGCGAGGGCGATGTCGCAGCAGGCGACCAGGCCGACGCCACCACCGAAGGCGGCGCCATGGACCCGGGCGATGGTCGGCTTGGGCAATTCGTTGAGGGTGCGCATCAAGCGCGCCAGGGCCAGGGCGTCCTCGCGGTTGGCCGCCTCGCTGGCCGCAGCCATGCCGCGCATCCAGTTGAGGTCGGCGCCGGCCGAGAACGAAGCGCCTTCGCCCTCGATCACCACCACGCGCACCTCGTCGTCGCCGGCGACGGCTTCCAACGCACCGGTCAGCGCCGCGATCAGGATGGCGTCGAAGGCGTTGTGCAACTCCGGACGATTCAGGCGCAGGCGGGCGACGGGGCCCTCGCGCAGGCTCAGCAGCGGATGCGACATGGGGGATGAGGAGTTTGTAGGAGTTGGCGAATGATACCGTTCAGCTTGCCGCGTCCGCTCCTGTACGGTCGGCGGTGATAGAATGAGAACAATTCCCATTTGGGACGCCACCGTTCGTGGAAGCCACCCTTTGAAGCTGTCCGAACTGCCGCGCCGCACCGCGGCCACGGTCGAGTCCGTCGATGACCAGATTGCCAACGACACCATCGCAAGACGCCTGCGCGAACTCGGTTTCGTCAGCGGCGAGCGGGTCGAAGTAGTGGCCGCCGGTCCGCTCTCGGCCGAGCCCTTGCTGGTCCAGGTCGGCTATACGCGCTTCGCCCTGCGCCGCAGCGAGGCCGCGCGCGTGCAGGTGAAGTTGCTGGACGCGGAGCCGCGCTCATGACCGCCGCCGTCGCCGAACCCCTGCGCGTGGCCCTGGTCGGCAACCCGAACTGCGGCAAGACCGCGCTGTTCAACCTGCTGACCGGCAGCCGCCAGAAAGTCGCCAACTACGCCGGCGTCACCGTCGAGCGCAAGGAAGGCCGGCTGCGTGCGCCTTCGGGCCGCACCTACGCCGTGCTCGATCTGCCCGGCGCCTACAGCCTGCAGGCGGCGAGCCTGGACGAAGCGGTCACCCGCGACCTGGTGCGCGGCTTCTATCCCGGCGAGCGCGCGCCCGACGTGCTGCTGTGCGTGGTCGATGCCACCAACCTGCGCCTGCACCTGCGTTTCGCCCTGGAGCTGCGCGAACTCGGCCGGCCGATGGTGGTGGCGATCAACATGATGGACGCGGCCAAGCGCCGCGGCATCGAGATCGACCTGGCCGCGCTCGAGCGCGAGCTCGGCGTGCCGGTGGTGCCGACGGTCGCGGTCAAGCGCGACGGCGCCCACGCGCTGGTCGCCATGCTCGATCGCATCGCGGTCGAGCCGCGCGAACCGCACGAGCCGCGCGTGCGCCTCGGCGAAGGCGCCGACCTGCATGCCGAAACCCGCCGTCTGCTCGCCTTGACCGTGACCATGCCCACCCGCACCGCCAAGGTCGACGACGTGCTCGACCGCTGGCTGCTGCATCCGGTGCTGGGCCTGCTCACCCTGGCGGTGGTGATGTTCCTGATCTTCCAGGCGGTGTATGCCTGGGCGACGCCGTTGATGGACGGCATCGAGGCGGTCACCGCCTGGGTCGGCGAATGGGTCAAGGCGGCCCTGCCGGAAGGGCCGCTGCGCAGCCTGTTGGTCGAGGGCATCATCGCCGGCCTCGGCGGGGTGATCGTGTTCCTGCCGCAGATCCTGATCCTGTTCGCCTTCATCCTGGCGCTGGAGGAGTCGGGCTATCTGCCGCGCGCGGCGTTCCTGCTCGACCGCATGATGGCCAGCGCCGGTCTGTCCGGGCGCTCGTTCATCCCCTTGTTGTCGAGCTTCGCCTGCGCCATCCCCGGCATCATGGCGACGCGGTCGATCCAGGACCCGCGCGACCGCCTGGCGACGATCCTGGTCGCGCCCTTGATGACCTGTTCGGCGCGCCTGCCGGTGTACGCCTTGCTGATCGGTGCGTTCATTCCGCAGCGCGAGGTCTGGGGCATGTTGAACCTGCAGGGGCTGGTGCTGTTCGGCCTGTACATGGCCGGCATCCTCAGCGCGCTGATGGTGTCGTGGGTGATGAAGAAGTGGCGCCGCGACAAGAGCGAACACGCCTTGTTGCTGGAGCTGCCCTCGTACCGCATTCCGCATCCGCGCGATCTGTTGATCGGCCTGTGGGAGCGCGCCTGGATCTTCCTGCGCCGGGTCGGCGGCATCATTTTGTCGCTGACCATCCTGCTGTGGTTCCTGCTGTCGTTCCCGGGCGCGCCCGAAGGCGCGACCATGCCGGCCATCGACTACAGCTTCGCCGGCCGCATCGGCCACGCCATGACCGCGGTGTTCGCGCCGATCGGTTTCAACTGGCAGATCTGCATCGCTCTGATCCCGGGCATGGCCGCGCGCGAAGTCGCGGTGGCCTCGCTGGCGACGGTGTACGCCTTGTCGGCGGCCGACGACGAAGCCGCGGCGCAGGCGCTGAGCCCGATCATCACCGACACCTGGTCGCTGGCGACCGCCTTGTCCTTGCTGGTGTGGTTCATCTACGCGCCGCAGTGCCTGTCGACCCTGGCGACGATCCGCCGCGAGACCAATTCGTGGAAGCAAGTCGCGATCAGCGCCGGCTATCTGTTCGCGCTGGCCTACCTGGCCTCGTTGTTGACCTACCAGGTCGCCGTCGCCTTGGGAGCGGGCTGAGCCATGGACGCCGGGCTGTTCGCGCAGTACGTGGTGATCGCGATCGCGGTGCTCGCCAGCGCCGTGGTCGTTGCGCGCAAACAGTTCCCCGGCGGCGTGCGCCGCCTGCGTGTGGCCTGCGCCTTGCCGCTGGTGCGCGACGGCCGGCCGCCGTGGCTGCGCCGGATCGGCAAGGCGATCGCGCCGGCGCCGCGCGCGGCCGGGCCGAATTGCGCCGGTTGCGACAACTGCGGGCCGTCGGACTGAGCCCGCAATACCCGCCGGATCAAACGCAACGAAGCCCCGCCATGAGCGGGGCTTCGTTGTTTAGGCCGATTGGAACCCGGGACCGCTCAGAGTTTCGAACGCGGCAACTGCGGCGGTTCCTGCGTGGACGCGGCCTGCTGCTGTTGTTGCTGCTGCCCCTGCGTCTGGGTCGCTTCCAGCGCCACCGGCGGGTGCTTGCCGTCGGCGCCGAACTTGTAGGAGACGTTGATCTCCGGCCGTGCCACGTCCTTCATCGACTGGGTGAAATCGATCGCCGGCGTCAGCGAGCGGTCGTGCATGATGTCGTTCGGGCTGGAGGCGTGCGGCCATCAATTGCTGCGGCTGCGCAGGTAAGCCTGCACTTCCTGCAGATAGGTCTCGGCTTCCTTGCGGTGGGCCGGGGCGAGTTCGCTGCCGAAGCGGCTCTTGCCCTCGTGCAGTTGCACGTAGGCGGCAACGCTGCCGTCGTCGCGCAGGAAGTCGAAGATCGCGATGAAGTCGTTGGCCGCCGGCTCGTTGAAGGCGCCGGCGGCGCGCAAGGGGCTGAGGATGCGCAGCCGCTCGGTGAGGTTTTCCGATACCCGCAGCATCGCGATGTGCAGGGTGCGGTTGATCTCGTCGTACTCGACCGGCGGCGTGCCGGTCCATTCGTCCTGGCGCCAGGCCTTGATCAGGTCGGCCACCGTCGGCGCATCCAGGTCGGCGAGCATTTCGGCCGCGGCCTTGCCGATCCCGCGGACGGCGTGACGGTCGAACCAGGACTGCCAATCGTCGAACGATACCGGGCGCGCCGGCGTGGAATTCATGAAAGCTTCGTACTGCTCGTGGCTCAGCGTGAATCTCGCGTACAGCGAAGCGGGTTGCGACATCGAAAGGGGTCCTTTCCTGTTACCGACGCGCAGACGCCTCAGCGTCGCAGGCGCCCTTTGTTCGCGGCCTTATAGCCGACCGCTTCGAACGCTTCGACCGCCAGGGTGAAAGTACGTTCCTCGCCGGGGAGCAGGGCGCCGACGCCGACGACCTGGCGGGTGATCTCTTCGCCGCGGTCGTTGCGGATCGACAGCACCATGGAGTACTCCCACGCGCCGTCGCTCGGCGGGTGCCGAATCGTGCCCTCGACATGCAGCGGCGAGAATCTCGCCGCTGTCTGTTGCGATGCGTCCGAATCGAAGCGCAAGTGGTGCCGGCACGCCGGACAGACGCTCGCGCTTTCGAGGATCGTCGCCTTGCAATGCGGACAAATGCGCGTCGCCCCGGGCAGGCCCTGGCGGACGGCGCTCATGAGTCGGCGCCGGTCTCCGTCTTGGCGGCGCCGTTCTTGTCGCTCTTGCCGCCTTCGTTGCGCCCGCTCTCGTTGCGCGGGGCGGGCTTGGCGGCGTCCTTGTCGTCCCAGCCGAACTCGACCTGGCCGCGCATGCGCGAACCGGCCGCGACCGTCATCACCGCCGCCTTGACGTCGCCGATCATCGCGCCGCTGTCGAGCAGTTCGACGCGCTGCGCCGATTCGATGTTGCCTTCGAGCTCGCCGGCGATCACGACCTTGCGAGCGCGCACGCCGCCGTTGAGCTTGGCGCCGAGTTCGACGGTCAGGTCGCCGTCGACCTGGACGTCGCCCTTGAAGCGGCCGGCGATGCGGATGTGGCCGGAGCCCTGGATCTTGCCTTCGATCGACAGGTCGGAGGCGATCAGCGACTCCTTGACCGTTTCGCGTTCGACCGCGCGCGGGGCCGGAGCGGGCGCCGGCGTCGGTGCGGCCGCGTAGGGAGCGGGCGTGGGCGAAGCTTGTCCAAACGAGAATTCGGTGGCCGCGTCGGGTTCTTTCTTGAGCGCGGTTTCCGGCTGCAACGGCGGTACCGGATTGTCGCGCTTGGGCGGAGCAGGCTGATTGAAGATGGCCATGACGCGGTGTTCCTCAGGTCGGGGGATCAGGTGATGACACGCGTGAACTTCGGAGCCTAACACGCTGATACGACGCACCCACTGTGATGAATCTCACCAATCGGAGTTGCAGGAAACCGCGACTCGGATTCAGTTTTCGCAAGCGTTCGCGCAAATGCGAAACGACTCGGAAGCGCGCGCATTCAGCGAAACGGGGCGGTATCCCCGATGGCAAAAATAGTTCAGAAATCTTTCAGGCCGATGAACAGGCCAGCGGTGGCGCTCAAGCCGACAATACGCCCCGCACGATCAGCAGCAGCGCGGCGACCGCCAGCAAGGGGCGCAGCCAGCTCGCTTGCTCGCGCGCCGTCCGCAGGTCGGTGCGATGCAGGCTCGCGTAGTGCAGGTCCTGCAGGATCGGCGTCGCTACGCCGGCGAGCAGGTACAACGGCAGCCATGCGTCCGGCGGCCTGCGCAGTTGTTCGGCCGGCGTGCCGAACAGGATCGAGAAACAGTCCGGCAGGCATACCGCGACGACGAGCCCGGCGAACACGGCCCAGACCGTGCGATAGATGCGGCCGACGCCGCGCGCGATCATCCAGATCGCGGCCATGCCGACGAGGCACAAAGCGGTCAGGTCGGTCGTGAGCGGCGCCAGGAACATGGCGACGATGCCGAGCGCAGTGACCGACATCAAGGGACGGTCGCGATAGGACAGCACACCGGGATCGCCGTCCTTGGGCAACAACGGCAGCAACATGCGCAGGCAGGCGAGCAGCAACCAGGCCGCGCCGCCGATGAACCAGACTCTCGGCAGATCCCCGAGCAGGGAATTGCGCGGGCCGAAGGCGGCGAAGAAGCCGAGCAGCAACAGCGGATACAGCACGATGCGCGCCGCCGCGAGCAGCGCGCGCCGTACATCGATGCGTTGACGGTCGGTCGCCCGAACCCAGAAGTCGATGCTGTCCGGGTCGAGCCGCGCCGCCGCCAGTTGCGGGTCGATCTGTTGCAGGCTCGACCACAGGCTCATCAAGCGCGTCGGCAACATCGCGACCAGCGCGATCAATACCCGGCGCCAAGGTACGAAGGGGCCGAGCAGTTCGCGCATCAACATGCGATCCACCGGCCGGACGCGCGGCGACTGCATCAGCGCGACGGTCTGCTCGAACTCGTCGGCGGCCTCGGCGCGGCGCCGCGCCTGATGCACTCGTTCCTGCAGCCAGTCGTCCTGTGGGCCGACGCTGTCGAGGGCGAAGAAGACGGCGATCGTCCGCACCGATTCGGACGACAGCGGCGGGTCGGTCACGGCCAGCGCATGCGCCACCGGCGCGCGCAGGGCGTGTTTGAGGTCGAGCGAATACAGCGGCTCGAGTTCCGATAGCCAGCGCTCCAATGCGGCCGGACTTTGGCTGCTCGCGCGTTCCAGCAACTCGTCGAGGAAGGCGCGGCCGTCGAAGGCTTCGTTTTCGCGGGCGCCGTCGTCGTCGGGCGACGACGGCGGGCGCTCTTCCAGGGATGAACTTGGCGCGTAGGTTTCCGCGTCGGCCGGGTGGGCTTGCAACGCATCGGCCTGGCCGCTCTCGTCGTGTTCGTGTTCCGGCTCGAACCCGGAGTCGTCTTCGTCCTCGCCGACGCAGCGCCGATGCTCGGCATAAGCCAGGCAGTGCTGGTAGGCATCGTGCAAGTCCTGGAACCCGACCGGGTCCTCGTCCGGACGGGTGCGGCGCAGCTCGCGCGCATAGGCGCGCTTGATCTCGCGCTCGTCGGCGGTGGCGGCGAGGCCGAGGCGCTCGAACGGATTCATGCGCTATTCGCCGCCTTGATCACGCGCGCGATCGCTGCGAGCAGCATCAACAGGAAGAACAACACGCTTGGCGACAGAGCGAGCGGGTGCCGGCCGCGCTTGCCGGGACGAGGGGCGGGGTCGAACTGCAACCCGCGAAAATCCGCGCCGCGCGCCTGCGAATAAGCGCGCAGGTCGGCGACCGCGGGCTGCAGCGAGGCGGTACGCGGATGCACGGTGTCGAGATCGAAGAACGCCAGCACGATGTCGAGCTGGGCGATGTACAGCGAGGGTTCGTCTTGCAGGCGCGCGATCAGGAGCGGAGCGAGCGCCTGTTTGCGTTCGACCGAATACAGGTCCGGGTGCTCGCGCAGCCAGCGCTGGAGTTCCTGCGAAGTGTTCTCGCGCGCGATCCGCAGCAACTGGTCGAGGAAGGCACCGCTGTCGAAGGTCGCGCTGTCGAAGGGCGTACGGTCGAAGGCCCTGCCGGTAACGGTCGTGCCATCGAAGACGGGCATCGCCGTCGCGGCATCGTCGGCACGCACGCGCAGCGAGGGCAGGGCGTCGTCGCCGAGCAGTTCGTCGAGATCCTCGAACACCGCGGTCGCCGCCTCGGCCCGCGGCCGGCGTGCCCACTCCAGGCACTGCGCATAGGCCTCGTGCAAACGTTGGAACGCGACCGGATCTTCGTCCGGCCGGGTCTTGCGCAGTTCGCGCGCGTAGGCGCGCTTGACCTGGCTTTCGTCCGCGTCATGGCTCAAACCCAGGCGGGCGAACGGCGTCATGCTCAGGACTGGGCTTCGACCGCGTCGAGGTAGCGCGCGAACTCGGCCCGGTGATGGGCGATGAGCTCGGGATCCTGCATGTCGAGCGCACCGCGGAACTGCACCAGCGCATCCTGCAATTGTTCGCGCGCCCACAGCAGTTCTTCGTACAGGCGTTCGGCGCGCGCGATCAGGGCGATGTTCTCCTGTTGCTCGCGCGGGTGCACCTTGATCGCCGCCAACGCCGCCAGGCGTTCGCGGATCTCGTCCTGGCTGAGCACGCCGGGGTTCTTTTCCAGCACCACTTCGCGCTTGAGCCCGGTCGACAGGGCCACCGCCTCGACCTGCAACAGGCCGTTGATGTCGTAGGTGAAGCGCACGTCGATCGGATTCTCGTCGCGGCGCTTGGGCGGCAGCTCGATCGAGACCATGCCGAGGCGGACGTTGTGTTCGACCCGCGGGCTCTCGCCCTGGTAGATCTCGATCTCGACCGCGCGTTGCTCGTCGTAGGTCGGGAAATAGCGCTCGACCCGGCTCACCGGCACGGTGCTGTTGCGGTGGATGATCGGCGAGAAGATGCCGGTCGTGTAGCGGCCGTGGGTTTCGCGGCTGGTGCTGACGCCGAGCGTATGCGGGCACACGTCGGTGAGGATGATTTCCTCGAGCGATTCGTCGCGCGCCTTCATGCCGGCGGCGACACAGGCACCCAGGCCGATGGCTTCGTCCGGGTTGACGTGGCGCAGCGGCAAGCGGCCGAACATGCGCGAGACCAGGCGCGCGCTCAGCGGCATGCGCGAGGCGCCGCCGACCAGGACGATCTCGTCGAGCTGGCCGGGGCTGAGCTTGGCGTCGCGCATCGCCCGTTCTAGCGGCGCGCGCAGGCGCTGCACCAAGGGCTCGCAGATCCGCGCGAAGGCGGCCTCGTCGACGCGCCAGGCGCGCGGCTGGCCGGCCAGGCTCAGTTCGAATGCGACTTCGCTGCCGCGGGCCAGCTCGTGCTTGAGCGCTTCGATGCGGCGTTCGAGGATCGCCAGCTCGGTCAGCGCCAACTGGCTCGCGGCCAGGCCGTGTTCGCTGAGGAAGGCGTCGAGCAGGGCCTGGGAGAAGTCTTCGCCGCCGAGGAAGTTGTCGCCGGCGCTGGCATGCACTTCCATGATCCCGTCGAACAGCTCCAGGATCGAGACGTCGAAGGTGCCGCCGCCGAGGTCGAACACCAGATAACGACCGCCGCCGTCGCGCTGCTGCAGGCCGTAGGCCAGGGCCGCCGCGGTGGGTTCGTTGATCAGGCGTTCGACCTTGATCCCGGCCAGTTCGCCGGCGATGCGCGTGGCCTTGCGCTGGCTGTCGGAAAAATAGGCCGGGACGCTGATCACCGCCTCTTCCACGCGATGGCCGAGGTCGGCCTCGGCATCGGCGATCAGCGACTTCAGGATCAGCGCCGACAACTCCTCGGGGCGGAAGCGGTGCTTGCCGAGCGCGGTGACGCGGTCGGTGCCCATCCAGCGCTTGAATGCGGCGACGCTGCGCTGCGGGTGCGAGACCAGGCGTTCGCGCGCGGCCCGGCCGACGATGACCTCGTTGTGGTCGCCGACGCTGACCACCGAGGGGGTCAGCAGCGAGCCCAATGCGTTCGCGATCAGGCGGGGGCCGTCGGGCCCGTAGACGCCGATCAGCGAATGGGTGGTGCCGAGGTCGATGCCGACGATCATGCCTAGCAGTCCTTTGCAGCGGGATTACATGCGGAACACGCCGAAGCGGGTGCGGTCCTCGATCGGCGCGTTGAGGCTGGCCGACAGCGCCAGTCCCAGCACCCGGCGGGTGTCGGCGGGATCGATGATGCCGTCGTCCCACAGCCGCGCGCTGGCGTAGTAGGGGTTGCCCTGGCTTTCGTACTGGTCGCGGATCGGCGCCTTGAAGGCTTCCTCTTCGTCCGGCGTCCACACCTTGCCGGCGGCTTCGATGCCGTCGCGGCGCACGGTCGCCAACACCGAGGCGGCCTGTTCGCCGCCCATCACGCTGATGCGCGCGTTCGGCCACATCCACAGGAATCTTGCCCCATAAGCCCTGCCGCACATGGCGTAGTTGCCGGCGCCGAAGCTGCCGCCGATGACCACGGTGAACTTGGGCACGTGCGAGCACGCCACCGCGGTGACCATCTTCGCGCCGTCTTTGGCGATGCCGGCGTTTTCGTACTTCTTGCCGACCATGAAGCCGGTGATGTTCTGCAGGAACACCAGCGGGATGCCGCGTTGGTTGCACAGCTCGATGAAATGCGCGCCCTTGAGCGCGCTTTCGGCGAACAGGATGCCGTTGTTGGCGACGATGCCGACCGGATAGCCGTGGACGTGGGCGAAACCGGTGATCAGGGTCTTGGCGTAGCGCGCCTTGAATTCCTGCAGCTCGCTGCCGTCGACGATGCGGGCGATGACCTCGCGGATGTCGAACGGGCGGCGGGTGTCCTTGGGGACGATGCCGTACAGCTCCTGGGCGGCGTACAGCGGCTCGCGCGAGGCTTGCACGGTCACCGGCAGGGTCTTGCGGCGGTTGAGGTTGCCGACGATCTCGCGGGCGATCTGCAGCGCGTGGCGGTCGTCCTCGGCGAAATGATCGGCCACGCCCGACACCGTGGTGTGGACTTCGGCGCCGCCGAGCGCTTCGGCATCGACCACTTCGCCGGTCGCCGCCTTCACCAGCGGCGGGCCGCCGAGGAAGATCGTGCCCTGTTCCTTGACGATGATGCTTTCGTCGCACATCGCCGGCACGTAGGCGCCGCCAGCGGTGCAACTGCCCATGACCACGGCGATCTGCGGGATGTTCTCGGCGCTCAGGCGGGCCTGGTTGTAGAAAATGCGGCCGAAATGCTCGCGGTCGGGGAAGACCTCGTCCTGCAGCGGCAGGAACGCGCCGCCCGAGTCGACCAGGTAGATGCAGGGCAGGCGGTTCTCGCGGGCGATCTCCTGCGCGCGCAGGTGCTTCTTCACCGTCATCGGGAAGTAAGTGCCGCCCTTGACCGTGGCGTCGTTGGCGACGATCACCACCTCCAGCCCCTGCACGCGGCCGATGCCGGCGACCATGCCCGCGGCGGGCGCGGCGTCGTCGTACATGCCTTCGGCGGCGAGCGGGGCGATTTCCAGGAACGGCGAGCCCGGATCGAGCAGGGCGGCGATGCGGTCGCGTGCGAGCAGCTTGCCGCGCTCGGTGTGCTTGGCCCGGGCCTTGTCGCCGCCGCCGTGAGCCGCGCGCGCCAGGCGCGCATCGAGCTCTTCGACCAGCGCCTGGTGGTAGGCGACGTTGTCCCGGAAATCCTGCGAGCGCGGGTCGAGCTGGGAAGTGATCGCGGGCATTGCACGGCGGCCTGGTTCTTGGACGCGGCATGAAAACACAAAGCGTCGTTCGCGGCCAATCACTTTGGGCGATGCGGTGCAGTACTGCGCAATGCGGCAAGCGCCGCGCGCCGGCGTTTCGCGCAGCCTTCGGCGCAAAAAGAAAGGCCCGCTTGCGCGGGCCTCTCGAAGCAGCGTCAGCGCAAGCGGATTAGTGCTTGGCAGCTTCTTCCTTGGCCTTGTCGGCTGCGGCGTCGGCCTTGTCGGAGATCTTGGCAGCGGCGTCGGCGGTGGCGTCGGCAGCCTTGGCGGTCGCGTCGGCGGCGCCAGCAGCGGCGTCGGCAGCGGCATCGGCGGTCGCGGCAGCGGCGTTGTCGACAGCGGCGCCGGCAGCGGCGGCAGCGTCGGTGGTGGCAGCAGCGGCGGCGTCGGCGCCTTCGGCGACGGCGGTGCCGGCGGCGTCAGCAGCCTGGGCGGCGGCGTCGCCGGCCTGGCTGGCGGCGGCCGAGGCTTCGGCGGCTTCGTTCTTGGCTTCTTCGGACTTCGGGGCGCAAGCCGACAGGGCCAGGACGGAAGCGGCGAGGAGGACGTACAGGTGGGTCTTCATGAGTGTCTATCCTGAGGAGTTGTCTGAGAGAAAAAACGTGGAACGGTGATGTCAGGCAACGCCAGTGCGCGCAGCGGTCCGGCAAGCCGGCTCAGATCGTTCACTGACCTTACGGAAAAAGCCGCCGGAAACCGGCGGCTTTCCCGTTCGGCACGATGACTCGTGCCGGAACTAAGCAGTATCGCTTGCGCGATATTACTTCTTGGCTTCTTCCTTGGCAGCTTCTGCCGGAGCAGCAGCGTCCTTGGCAGCGTCAGCAGCGGCGCCGGCAGCGTCGGCAGCGCTCTTGGCGGCGTCGGCAGCGGCGTCGGCAGCAGCCGGGGTCGCAGCGTTGGCAGCGGCGTCGGCCGAGGTAGCAGCAGCGTCGGCAGCCGAAGCGGCGGCGTCAGCGCTGGCAGCAGCGGCGTCGGCGGTGGCAGCGTCGCCAGCAGCGGCGGCGGTGTCAGCAGCGGCCTGAGCTTCGGTCGAAGCGGCAGCGGCGTCGGCGGAAGCTTCTTCGGCCTGCTTCTGGTTCGAGCAAGCGGCCAGGGCCAGGCCCAGAGCCAGGGCGATCAGCGCCTTGTTGAAATTCATGATTCGGATTCCTCGTCGATTAGTTAGGCAACGCGCAGTTGCGCGCCGATAACATGATGACAAGCCGGTGACGTGTGTCAAGCGGGCTTGCCGGTTTTTTTTGTGCAACGCGTTTTTAACTATTTAGAGCAACTCTATCGCAATTGCGGTCGCTTCGCCGCCGCCGATGCACAGCGAAGCGACGCCGCGCTTGCCGCCACGCAGGCGCAAGGCATTGATCAGCGTGACCACCAGGCGGGCGCCGCTGGCGCCGATCGGGTGTCCCAGGGCGACCGCGCCGCCATGGACGTTGATCTTGTCGTGGGGGATGCCAAGGTCCTTCATCGGCGCCATCGCGACGCAGGAAAAGGCCTCGTTGACCTCGAACAGGTCGACGTCGGCGACCGTCCAGCCGGCCTTTTCGAGCACGTTTGAAATCGCTTTCACCGGTGCCGTGGTGAACCACTCCGGCGCCAGGGCATGGCCGGCGTGGGCGACGATCCGGGCCAGCGGCTTGAGGCCGCGAGCGGCAGCGTCGTCGGCCGACATCAGCAGCGCGGCGGCGGCGCCGTCGGAGATCTTCGAGGAGGACGCGGCGGTCAGCACGCCGTCCTTGCCGAAGGCCGGGCGCAGGCCGGGAATCTTGCTGACGTCGATCTTGGCCGGCTCTTCGTCGCTGTCGACGACGACATCGCCCTTGCGGCCCTTGACGGTCACCGAAACGATCTCGTCCTTGAAGTGGCCGGCGCTCTGCGCAGCCTGCGCGCGCTTCACGCTTTCCTCGGAATACGCGTCGATTGCGGCGCGATCCAGGCCGTATTTCTCGCAGGCGGCGTCGCCGAACACGCCCATGGCCTTGCCGTCGTACGGGTTGGTCAGACCGTCCCAGGCCATGTGATCGAGCATCTCGGTGCTGCCGTAGCGGATGCCGGTGCGCGAGTTGTTGAGCAGGTGCGGGGCATTGGTCATCGACTCCATGCCGCCGGCGATCACGACCTTGGCCGAGCCGGCCTTGATCAGGTCGTGGGCGAGCATGATCGCCTTCATGCCCGAGCCGCAGACCTTGTTGATCGTGGTGCAGCCGGCCGAGGTCGGCAGGCCGGCGTTGAGCGCCGCCTGGCGCGCCGGCGCCTGGCCGAGCCCGGCCGGGAGCACGCAGCCCATGATGACTTCGTCGACCTGGTCGGCGGCGACGCCGGCCTGCTCGAGCGCACCGGTGATCGCGGCGCTGCCCAGGGTCGGGGTCGGGACGCCGGTGAACTGGCCGAGGAAAGAACCGATGGCGGTGCGCTTGGCACCGACGATGACGACATCGCTCATGGCGGAACTCCAAAAACTGTGGCGTAGACGGAGACCGGCGCTTGGGCCGGAACCGCCGGATTATGCGGCGCCATGCTGCACCGCGGCAAATACCGGGGTCTCGGATAACGAAAAACAAACAATTGACCGTCTCCTGGTCGCGACGAAGCCGGCAGGCAGCTGAACGCTAGTGGGCCGAATCCGGCGGTTTCGGCCGCTCGGGCTGGCCGGGCGACCGCGGATCGGGCGCAGCGGGCTGGGCGAATACATCCGCAGCGGTGAGGCGGCGCAGGCGCGGACAGGTACCGACGAGGGTCGGCGTAGGCCCCGATAGTGCGCGTCGTGGCGCACATCGTTTGGCGAAATCTGCGCGAAAAACCAGCGGTTTCGATTGTCGTTGCGCGCGGCTTGGATTAAAACGAAGGCGACGCGCGGTCGTGTCGCAGGGGTGCGAACGGCGGGCCGTCCCCGACGGGGAGCTGAGCCATGAAACGATTCGGACCGGCAGCGCGATGCAGTTCGCGGCTGGCGCTGTGTGCGCTGAGCCTGGCCATCCTGAGCGCCTGCGGTGGCGGCGGAGGCGGCGGCGACGCGGTTCGCCCGACACCGCCGCCGGCGAACCCGCCGCCGACCACGCCGCCGCCGCCGAGTCCGTCCCAGCCGGCGGTCGACGCCCACCTGGCATTGACCAACACGCGCGCCGCGCATGCGCTCGGCCTGAGCGGGCAGGGCGTGCGCATCGGCGTGGTCGACAGCGGCGTGCGCCGCACTCATCCGGCCCTGGCCGGGCGGGTCGGCCCGCATCTGATCTACACCGATCCGCGCACCAACAACCACGCCATCGACGACGTCCTCGGCCACGGCACCTATGTCGCCCAGATCGCCGCCGGCACCGCGGTGGGCAACTGGCCCGGCGGCATCGCCCCGGGCGCGAGCATCGTCTCCGCGCGCATCCTTTCCGACGTGCGCCCGAACGACGACGGCTCCGGCCAGGGCAACGAAGCGCGCGACGCCGGCGGGCTCGACATCGTCTCGCGCGATCTCATGAACGCCGGCGTGCGCATCATGAACAACTCCTGGGGCGGCCTGTACTGGACCGGCGACAACGTCACCGTCAGTTTCATCAACGCCTACAAGCCCTTCATCGACAACGGCGGCCTGGTCGTGTTCGCGACCGGCAACGAGGCCAAGCCGCAGCCTTCCGACAACGCCTCGCTGCCGAGCCAGGGCGCCGGCGCGAACGTGCTCGAACGCGGCTGGATCGCCGCGGCCGCGCTCGACAGCAACACCCCGACCCAACTGGCGAGCTACTCCAACGCCTGCGGCATCGCCATGAACTACTGCCTGGTCGCACCGGGCAACGTCATCGCGACCGGCGTCAACGATGCGGTCGGCAGCCCGACCTACTGGGTCGTCCAGGGCACCTCGTTCGCCGCGCCGCAGGTGTCCGGCGCCGCGGCGCTGGTCTGGCAGGCATTCCCGTACTTCAACAACGACCTGGTGCGGCAGACCCTGCTCGGCAACGCCAAAGACCTGGGCGCGCCCGGCGTCGACCCGGTGTTCGGCCAGGGCCTGCTCGATGTCGGCGCCTCTGTGCGCGGCCCGCGCCGGCTCGACTGGGGCGATGTGCGGGTGTCGTTCGACGGTACTTCGACCTGGTCCAACCCGCTCAGCGGCGCCGGCGGCCTGATCAAGGAAGGCAGCGGCACGCTGCGCCTGGACAGCACCACCGCGCATAGCTACACCGGCACCACCGACGTCGCCGGCGGCGTGCTGCGGCTCGCCGACAACGCCTCGACGGTGTCGCCGACGACGGTGCGCGCGGGCGCTACCTTGGTCGGCGGCAACGGTGCGCGCATCGGCAACCGCCTCGACAACCAGGGGGCGGTGCGGGTGGAAGGCGCCAGCTTGCGCGTCGACAGCTACCAGCAATCCGCGACCGGGCAGTTGCAGTTCTTCATCGGCTCCAAGCTGGAAGTGACCGGCAACGCGAGCCTGGCCGGCAACGCCCACGTGCTCGGGCAGTTGCCGGGCTATACCCGTTCCAGCCGCGAAGTCTTCGTCAACGCCGGCAGCATCAGCGGCGCGTTCGCCTCGTTGACGACCGCCTCCAACGTATTCCTGGTCGCGGTGCCGGGCTATAGCAGCACCCAGGCCTGGCTCGACATCGTCTCGCTCAACATCACCGCCGCCGCGCAATCGATGGGCGTGCAGGGCGCCGCGGCCGCGGCCGCCGAACGCGTCGACGGCGCCTTCGACGAACTCGACCGCAACACGGTCGTCAGCGGCGGCCCCGGCGCGCAGGGCGCCTTCAGCGCCGCGGCCGGCGCCTTGCAGCAGTCGGCCACGCCGGAGATCGCCAAGCGCTCGCTGGCCAGCCTGTCCGGCGAGTTGCACAGCGCCGACGCCGCGTTCGCGATGATGGCGATCGAAGGCAACCGCCGCGCGCTGGAATCGCGCCTGGATGCGCAGTATCTGCATCCGAGCGACGGCGCCTGGGCCGACCGCATCGACGCCCAGCGCGCGACCGCCGGCCGCTTCGACCTCGACGCGAACGGCTGGATCGTCGGCCACGACCGCCGCCAAGGGGAGCTGCGCTACGGCGCCGCGCTCAGCGAAACCGACGGCTACGCACGCCACGAACTGCGTCGCGACCGCGAGCGCAACCGCCAGATCGAGGGCCAGTTCTACGCGGCCTGGAGCCGCGGCGGCCATTATCTGCTGGGCCGCGCCGCGCTCGGGCGCATGGATCGTCATCTCGAACGCGAAGTCATGCTCGGTGCCGCCGACTTCGGTGTCGGTACGAGTTACGCCAATCGCTATTTGCAGCTCGATGCGCAACTCGGGCATCGCTTCGAGAGTGCGAACGGCATGATCACACCGTATGTGGGCGTGCAATCGGTGCGCCTGGACCGCAGCGGCTTTGACGAACCCGGCGCCGCCGGCTTCGGCCTCAGCGCCGGCGACTCCACCTTGAGCGCAACGCAGGCACTGGTGGGCGCGCGGATGCAGCGCGAATGGCGGATCGGTTCGGCCCTGCTGACCCTGGACGGCCGCGCCGAATGGCAGCGGACCTTGGCGCAGTCGGGCGATTTCATCGACGCCCGCTTCACCGCCCTGGACGTGTGGTCGCCGATCGCCAGCGAGCCTTTGGCCCGCGACGTCGGCGTGTTCGGCCTGGGCCTGAGCACCCGCTTCGGCCGCGGCAGCGTGCTGCGTTTCGACTTCGATCAACGCAGGGAGCGGGGCGAGGACTATTTGCGCGCGTTCGCGACGTGGTCGGTGCCGTTCTGAGGGAAGGGGGCTGAGCGGGTTCCCCAAAGCCCCTTTTTGTCGAAGAGGGGGCTCCTGGTGCGGCGCGATGGATTCCTGGCGCTGCGCGGAGCGGGGAAAGCAAATCTCCCCCAGCCCCTCTTTTTCAAAGAGGGGAGTTGATCGGTGTGATCTGGACGAGGCGTAACTGCGCTGCCGCGCAGGACCACCCGCGCAGCGCCACGAACCATCAAACCACCGCAGAAAAGCTCCCCTCTTTGGAAAAGAGGGGTTGGGGGAGATTTGCTCTTCGCGAGTCATCGACGACGACGCGCCCCATGCCAAGGGCATACAAAAGACAACGTCCCCCAAACAAAAACGCCGTCGCAACCGCAACGGCGTTTTGCTTTACCCAAGCACCCCGAGACTCAGCTCTTGCCGTCGAACAGCTCGCGGCCGATCAGCATGCGGCGGATCTCGTTGGTGCCCGCGCCGATCGCGTACAGCTTGGCGTCGCGCAGGATGCGGCCGGTCGGGTACTCGTTGATGTAGCCGTTGCCGCCCAGGGTCTGAATCGCTTCCAGCGCCACCTGCACTGCGGCGTCGGAGGCGTGCAGCAGGCACGAGGCCGCATCGACGCGGCTCTTGTAGCCGGCGTCGAAGTCGCGTCCGACCTGATAAGCGAAGGCGCGGCTCGACTGCAGCGCGGTGTACATGTCGGCGATCTTGCCCTGCATCAGGCCGAAGGTGCCGATCGCCACGTCGAACTGCTTGCGCTCGCGCACGTAGGGCAGGGCGATGTCGAGCGCGGCCTGCATCAGGCCCAGCGGGCCGCCGGTCAGGACCAGGCGCTCGGTGTTGAGGCCGCTCATCAGCACCTTGACGCCGTGGTGCACTTCGCCGAGCACGTTCTCGGCCGGGATCTCGCAGTCTTCGAACACCAGCTCGCAGGTGTTGGAGCCGCGCATGCCGAGCTTGTCGAGCTTCTGCGCGGTGCTGAAACCCTTCATGCCCTTCTCGACGATGAAGGCGGTCATGCACTTGCTGCCGGCGTCCTTGCCCGCGGTGCGCATGTACACCACCAGCACGTCGGCCTCGGGGCCGTTGGTGATCCACATCTTGTTGCCGTTGGCGACCCACACATCGCCCTTGCGCTCGGCGCGGCAGCTCATCGAGCCGACCACGTCGGAACCCGCGCCCGGCTCGCTCATCGCCAGCGCGCCCTTCCACTCGCCGCTGCACAGCTTCGGCAGGTACTTCGCGCGCTGCGCCTCGTTGCCGTTGGCATAGAGGTTGGACACGCACAGGTTGGAGTGCGCGCCGTACGACAAGCCGACCGAACCGGAGGCGCGGGAGACTTCCTCCATCGCCACCAGATGCGCCAGATAGCCCATCTCGCTGCCGCCGTATTCGCCCGGCACGGTCATGCCCAGCAGGCCCATCTCGCCTAGTTTCGGCCACAGGTCCTGCGGGAACGCGTTGTCATGATCGATCTGCTCCGCGCGCGGTGCGATCTCGGCTTCGGCGAAACGGCGCACGGCATCGCGCAGTGCATCGATCTCTTCACCCAGGGGAAAACTGCGCATATCAGCCCTCGTAACGAATCAGCGGCCGCCCGTTGAGCGGTTGGATGTTGCGGTTGTTGCGGCGGTAATGGGACAGGAACGCCTGGATCTGCGCTTTAGACATCGTCACCGGCGCGGGCAGCACGTACCACTCCACATTTTCCGACAACGGCGGGGTCGTTAGCGAGCCCAGGTAGTGATAGTAGGCATGCGATTTCGGTAACAGCGCCTCGATATCGATCTCGCGCTGCGCCGGTGCGTCTTCGCGCTTGCCCGGCTTGAGGTCGTCGATCACCTGCTGGGCGACCGGATTGGCGGCGCCTTCGGCATACATCACGCCGACCACGGCCAGGCGTCCGTCCTGGGCCTTGAACACGAAGTGGCCTTCGAGCGGGAAGTGTCTGCCGTCGAGGGTGTGCTCGCTCTGGGCGTGGAAGTGGAACTGGCTCAGGGTGAAATGACGGCCGCGGATGGTCGCCTCGGTCAGGTGAGTGTCCACCTGAACTGCGTGGCCGTTGTCCTCGACCGAGTCGATCGCGCTGCGCGTATGGGTGAATTCCAGGCTCCGCGGCTCGTTGTCGGCGGCCGGGATCGCCGAAGCGGTGACGATGTCGATCGGCGACTGCGCCTTGTCGCGCGCGGCCTGCCATTGTTCCTGGCGCTCGTAGTCCAGGGTT
The DNA here is from genome assembly GCF_052045105.1 of Lysobacter sp. 22409. Lineage (NCBI taxonomy): Bacteria > Pseudomonadati > Pseudomonadota > Gammaproteobacteria > Lysobacterales > Lysobacteraceae > Lysobacter > Lysobacter sp. 22409. The sequence goes on from NZ_JBQEOE010000049.1 coordinate 32,507, forward strand.
TCGCCATGAGCCTGGGCCGGTGGTGTCGCTTCGCCCGCCTGGGCGGCGACGGCGACGGCCATGATCACGGCGGTTGCGATGAAATGTTTGCGCATGGCGAGCATCCCGTTCATTGCACGGATTGTGGTGGAAGCCGCGTTAGTGCTGTGACCTGGCGACGCGCTTGCGCGCATTCAGCAAAACGCAGCAGCGGGGCGAACCCCTACCTCAGATACGACGACGGGGCCGATGGGCCCCGTCGTGGTGTGGCTCAGTGGCCGCTGCGGATGCGTCCGCGGAAGCTCGGCGTCGACCGGCCCATCGGCAGCTTGAGCTTGCCGATCGCGCTGATGCGCTCTTCGGCCAGGCGGTCGGCGGCGGTGTAGGTCGGGATGCTGTCGCGTTCGGCGATCTCGAAGATGCGGCCGAGGTTGTGATAGATCGTGCGCATCATGCGCATGGCGCGCTCGCGGTTGTAGCCGTCGAGTTCCAGCGCGACGTTCATCACGCCGCCGGCGTTCACCGCGTAGTCCGGCGCGTACAGGATGCCGCGCTTGGACACTTCGTCGCCGATGGCGTTGTTGGCCAGCTGGTTGTTGGCCGCGCCGCAGATGATCTTGGCCTTCAGGCGCGGCAAGGTCTGCTCATTGACGGTGCCGCCCAGCGCGCACGGCGAGTACACGTCGGCAGGCACGTCGTAGATCTCGTCCAGGCCCACCGCTTCGGCGCCGTACTCGGACACGGCCTTGTCGACCAGGCCCTTGTTGATGTCGGTGACGAAGATCTTCGCGCCGCGCTCCTTGAGCAGCTTCACGAATTCCATGCCGACGTGGCCGAGGCCCTGCACGGCGTAGCTGTACTTGCCGACTTCCTCGTCGCCGAAGCGCTTGTTCAGCGCCGCCATCAGGCCCTGCAGGGTGCCGTAGGCGGTGAACGGCGAGGGATCGCCCGAGCCGCCGTGGACCTGGTGCACGCCGGTGACGTACTCGGTCTCGCGGTACACGTATTCCATGTCGTTGACGTCGATGCCGACGTCTTCGGCGGTGATGTAGCGGCCGCCCAGCGAGTCGACGAACTTGCCGAAGGCGCGGAACAGCGCTTCGGACTTGTCGGCGGCCGGGTCGCCGATGATCACGGCCTTGCCGCCGCCGATGTTGAGGCCGGCGACTGCGTTTTTGTAGGTCATGCCGCGGCTCAGACGCAGTACGTCGTTGAGCGCGTCCTGCTCGGTCTTGTACGGCCACATCCGCAGGCCACCCAGCGCCGGGCCGAGCACGGTGTTGTGGATCGCGATGATGGCCTTCAGGCCGGCGTCCTTGTTATGGCAGAACACGACCTGCTCGTGGCCGAAGGTGTCGAGGGTTTCGAAAATCATCGGGTGCTCCGGACCGGCGCGGCATTGCGCGAAGCGCTAAGGACGCCTGGTGGTGGTAAGTCGTTGAATGGAAATGGATTCGCCTGTACGCCGCAACCGCTGGGGCCCGCCGTAGGGGCCGTAGTCTAAAGCAATCGGGCAATACGGCTAGGTATTGCAGGGGCGGGGCAATCGTGGCTGGAACGGGCCGCGTGAGGGCCTGCGCAGACGGGTTTACGGCGGCTTTCGGCGCGTTCGGCCAGCGCATCGCACAGGCGCCGATCGCCATGGCGGCCGCGGCTGTCATCGGTGCGACCGACTCGCGCCGCCACAATCGCTGCGCGTCGGCCGGCCCGGGCCGCGATCGAGCCCGCGGCGCGCGCTTTGCCGGTGTTGTCGTTTCGCCGCCAGTCCGCGTCGGGCGCCACCGAGCCCGCCGCGTTCGCGGCGGACCTTTGTCCGCCGCGGCGCGGCCAGGCCGTTTTCTGCATTGCGAATCGATATTTTCAGGACCCGTCATGACCATAGCCCGCAAAACCGCGCGCCGCGCACGCACCGGCACCACGCTTCGCCACGAGGCCTTCGAGGAGTCCGAACTCGAAGTCACGCCGAAGGCCGGTGCCGGACGGGTCGAGCGCAGTGCGGCGCGGCGCCGCTTGCTCGATGCGCGTCCGGACACCGCCGATTTTCGCGACCGCATGTTCGAGCCGACCCTGATCGACGTGCCGGTGCGCATTCCGCTGTCGGAGCACCTGAAACTGCGTCTGCCGGTGCTCGACCAGGGCGATGAAGGCGCTTGCACCGCGTTCGGCCTGGCCGCCGTCGCCCACGCCCTGCTGCGCAAGCGTGCGCCGCGCGCCAAGCTGGCCGCGGTCAGCACCCGCATGTTCTACGACATGGCGCGACGTTACGACGAATGGCGCGGCGAAAGCTATTCCGGTTCCAGTTGCCGTGGCGCCATGAAGGGCTGGCACCACCACGGCGTATGCACGGAAAAGGCCTGGCCCTACCAGTCCGGCACGGCGATGGAGACCTACACCGAAGCGCGCGCACGCGACGCCGCGCAGCGCCCGCTCGGCGCCTATTTCCGGGTCAACCACAAAGACCTGGTGGCGATGCACGCGGCCTTCGCCGAAGTCGGCGTGCTGTACGCATCGAGCGCGGTGCACGAAGGTTGGGACGACCCGGCGCGCGGACGCATTGTCTGGGCGCAGCAGGAACTCGCCGGCTATCACGCCTTCGCCATCGTCGGTTACGACGAAGGCGGTTTCTGGATCCAGAACTCCTGGGGCAAGGACTGGGGCCGCGGCGGCTACGGCTATATCGGTTACGACGAATGGCTGGAGCGCGGCACCGACGTGTGGGTCGCGCGGCTGGCGGTGCCGGTGCGGCTGCACAGGGCGCAGTCGAGCGCGATCAATCATTCCAGCGTCGCCCGCCAGTCCACCGGCTATTCGCAGGCCGATCTGCGCCCGCACATCGTCAGCCTCGGCAACGACGGCGCCTTGCGCGACGGCGGCCGTTTCGGCACCACCCTCGACAACGTCCGCAACCTGATCCGCGACGACCTGCCGCGGATCACCGCAGGCTGGAACAAAAAGCGCGTCATGCTGTATGCCCACGGCGGCCTGGTGCCGGAGCAGAGCGCGATCCAGCGCGTCGCCGATTACCGCGAAACCTTGCTCGACCGGCAGGTCTATCCGCTCGCCTTCGTCTGGAAGAGCGACGTTTGGAGCACCCTGGGCAACATCCTGCGCGACGTCGCCCGGCCGCGCAGCGAGGGCATCGTCGACAAGGCCAAGGACCTGCTGCTCGACCGTCTCGACGACACGCTCGAACCGCTGGCGCGCGTCGCCGGCGGCAAGTTGTTGTGGGACGAGATGAAGGAAAACGCCTTGCTCGCCACCACCGCACGCGTGGCGCTGGCCAACGGCGGCGCCCAGGAAGCCGGCGGCGCGGCTTTGGTCGCGCGCCTGCTCGGCGAATGGATCGACCACGATCCCAGTGTGGAGTTGCACCTGACCGCGCACAGTGCCGGCTCGGTGTTGTTCGCGCCGCTGGTGCAGTTGCTGACCTGCGACGGCATCGTGCCGGGCGGCCCCGCGGTCGGCATGCGCGGCCTCGGCCTGAAGATCGAAAGCGTGGCCTTGTGGGCGCCGGCGATCACGGTCGAACTGTTCTTGCAGACTTATGCCCCGGCCTTGCGCAGCGGCGCGATCAAGCGTCTGTCCTTGTTCACCCTGACCGACAAGGCCGAGAACGACGACGACTGCGCCGACATCTATCACAAGTCCTTGCTGTATCTGGTCGCGCATGCGCTGGAAACCCAGGCGCGCAGTTGGATCAACCGCGCCTACCGCCACGGCACGCCCTTGCTCGGCATGGCGCGGTTCCTGGAAAAAGGTGGCGAGCAGGGCAATGCCGAACTGCGCGAACTGATCGACAGCGGCCGCATCGACTGGATCCAGTCGCCGACCGCGGGCCTGCCGCCGGGCTCGCCCGATGCTTCGACTGCGACCTCGCATGGCGGCTTCGAAGACGACCGCGCGACCCTGGCCGCGACGCTCGCGCGTGCCCTCGGCCATGCCACCACCACCGCCAGTTTCGACCTGCACCGGTCCGATGCCGGCAACGCCGACCGCCGCAACGCCATCGCGCGCGCGGTCAAGTCTTGAAACATCGAAGGCGCTGCGAAGGAATGCGGCGACAGCGGAAGGTGTGACGCGTCCAATATCGCGACGCGTCACACCCGGCGGAAGTCGCGCCGGCGAGAGCAGCACCCGGCGAAGATCAGCGATGGGCCCAGTAGCCGTCGCGGAAACGCCAGGCCGGCCCGTAGGGATGCCAGCGCGGCCCTACGTACACGTAACCGCGGCGCGCCACGACATAGTGGCCGCCGACCCAGCGATAACCGCGGCCGTCCCAGCGCCAATGCCCCGGCGCCCACACATACCCCGGACGCACACGCACCCGCTCGTAGCGCGGCGGGGGCGGTGCCACCCGCACGTTCACATCCACATACGCACGCGCCTGCGCTTGCGGCGCATGCACGCCTGCGAGCGATGCCACCCCGAGCACCGCCGCCACCATCAAAGGACGCATAGCCATACCGTTCTCCTCGAACCCGGCGGCCACCCGCCGGTACCGAGGACAACGCGGTTGCCGTGACACCTGTTGACCTCGCAGCGCAAGACGTTCAGACACGCTTCGGCTTAAGGGTAGGAGCGGCGCAAGCCGCGACCGCGTACCTGCACGCTCGCGTCGTCACCGCCTGCAACCGGATGGCCTTTCGCGTCGCCCGCAACGACTGTGCCAGCCTTCATCTTCGCGCCGCTATCGGGCAACCCCGCGGTCGCGGCT